>CAZJAW010000075.1:0-8897 GCA_964544035.1 uncultured Rhodobacterales bacterium | reverse complement strand
GTGTCACAGTTTCGCCGTCACGGAACACCACGACACGCACTGTTTCGCCCACAGGGCTATTGCCCACTTGGCGCACCAGCCCACGCGTGTCTTCGACATCAACGCCCGCAAAGGACAAAATCACGTCGCCGTCCTTCATGCCCGCATCAAGCGCCGGACCCTCTGGCACAGACGTCACAAGCGCGCCGGCCGCTTGTTCAAGACCCATAGCCTCTGCGATGTCATCCGTTACGTCTTGGATACGCACGCCAAGCCAGCCGCGGCGCGTTTCGCCAAATTCCTGCAACTGGTCGACCACAGCCGTCACCACGTTGGAGGCCATGGAAAAACCAATCCCGATAGAGCCACCATTGGGCGATAGAATCGCTGTGTTCACACCAATCACCTGACCGTCCATATTGAACAGCGGACCGCCCGAGTTACCCCGGTTAATGGCGGCATCGGTCTGAATATAGTCGTCATATGTACCACTGAGCGCACGGTTACGCGCCGAGACAATACCGGCAGAGACAGAGAAACCCTGTCCCAATGGGTTGCCCATCGCGACAACCCAGTCACCTACACGCGCCACGTCACTGTCACCAAAAGGCACAAAAGGCAGTGGTCCGTCAGCTTCGACTTTCAAAAGTGCGATGTCGGTGTTGGGATCAGTGCCGATCAATTTTGCTTCAAGTTCATCACCGTTGAAGAATTCGATTAGAATTTCGTCAGCACCATCAATCACGTGGTTGTTGGTCACGATAAACCCGTCTTCAGAAATCACGAACCCCGAACCCAATGCAGACGAACGGCGTGGGCGATCACCCTGCCCGCCACGGTCCTGAAACTCGCGGAAGAAATCCTCAAACGGCGACCCTTCGGGCACAACGCCTTGGGGTGCTGTGCGCCCTTCGACCACTGTCGAGGTTGTGATGTTCACCACAGAGGGGCTGATCTGTTCGGCCAGTGGCGCAAGGCTGTCGGGGCGCGCTTGCGCCATCACGGCTTGCACCAGCACAAAGACCAGAGCGAGTGCGCCAAACCAAAAGGCACGCACTGTATTTGGGCTTGGAAGCTGCTTGGATATGGCAATGGCCTGTCGTTGCATCAAGTTTCTCCTGAATCCTCTTTCGGCCGTTTTGGCCCGTCTTGTACGCGGGGGCGTACATTTACATGTAACGTGCATGTAGGTTTGCCCCCTTGCAACATTAAAGATGGTTTTGCGCCGCACAGTTTCAATACTGCATTACTTTTCCGTGAACCTACCAGCTCAAACACCCAGAAAAAAAGCGATCCACACGCAAATTAGCCCCGATACAAGAACCAGCGCGCCCATTTGACGAAGCACGGTTTCAGGCAGACTGCGCAGCACCTCAAGCATACGTACAATAAGCGAAGGGGCCAGCACATAGGCCAGCCCCTCTACAATCATGACCAACCCAAGTGCCAAAAGCACCCAAGCCATTATTCGCCTTCAGCGCTGCGCAACCCCTGATCGGAACGCAGATAGTTGAAGAATTCGCTATCTGGTGACATCACCATAGTTGAATTGCTGCCCTGAAGCGCGCGCTCATACGCCGTAAGTGAGCGGTAGAATTCAAAGAACTCCGGGTCTTCGCCAAACGCGTCAGCAAAGATCGCATTGCGGCGGGCATCTGCCTCACCGCGAATGATCTCGGCTTGACGTTCACTGTCAGACACCAATTCCACCACAGTCCGGTCAGCTTGAGCCCGCACACGTTGCGCGGCTTCGTTACCACGGGCGCGTTCGTCAGTCGCTTCACGCTCACGTTCGGCACGCATCCGCGCGAAAGTGGCATCAAGGTTTTCAGACGGCAGATCGGTGCGCTTCAAACGCACATCGATAATCTCGACGCCCAGCGCGCGCGCCTCTGCGATGGCCGAGTTGCGGATACGCAACATAAGTGCTGCCCGGTCCGAACTAAGGATATCGTTGGAGGACACAGAACCCAGAACTTCGCGTGTTTCCGCACGCAAAATTGAATCAAGACGATCCTCGGCAAAGGCGATCCCGCCGCTACCAACCGCTTGACGGAACTGTTCGACATCCGCAATGCGGTAGCGCGCGAAGGCGTCCACAACAAGGCGGCGATCATCCAAAGGTGTTACCTCAAGCGGATCAATGTCGCGGCTGAGGATACGGTCGTCATAACGCACGACTTCTTGGATCAGCGGGATTTTAAAGGCGAGACCAGGATCTTCCTTCACCGCAACAACGCGGCCAAATTGCAGAACCAGTCCCTTTTCACGCTCGTCAACAATAAAGACCGAGGACATTATGGCCGCAATCAAGATGACGGCGATTGGTAACAGATACTTTGAACGATCCATCAGTTTGTCCCCCCTGTGCCACGACGAAGTTCATTGAGTGGCAGGTACGGCACGACGCCTTGACCACCACCACCGGCTGCTTCGTCCAGAATAATCTTGTCCATTTGACCCAATACTTGCTCCAATGTCTCAAGATACAGACGCTTACGCGTCACTTCCGGTGCTTTTGAATATTCACCCAAAACAGCCGTGAAACGAGACGCCTCACCCTCAGCTTGGTTGACTTGCTGGGCGCGGTAGCCTTCGGCCTCTTCCAAAAGCTGCGCAGATTGACCACGCGCTTCGGCCAGAACCCGGTTGGCATAAGCGTCCGCCACGTTTTGCAACCGGTCGCGTTCTTGTTCAGCGGCTTGCACGTCGCGGAATGCGTCAATCACCTCCATGGGAGGGTCAGCCTTGTCAAAGTTCACACGAATGACGTTCACACCACTGTCATAGCTGTTCAGCGTCGACTGAATCAGATCTTTCAAGCGGTCGCCAATCACACCACGGTCGCGGTTAAGGATCGGCGCCAGATCAGATTGAGCGATAATTTCGCGCATCGCCGATTCTGACACGGCGCGGATTGTCTGTGCAGGATCACGCAAGTTGAACAGATAGGCGCTTGGATCGTTGATGTTCCACTGCACCTGAAAGTCAATGTCGACGATATTTTCATCACCCGTCAGCATCAAGCCCGCTTCAGAACCCGCACGGCCTACACCAATTTCTTCAGTGCGTTCCGTGGTGACCGCGATCACCTCTGCCGTCACCAAAGGCCAAGGCGCAAAGTTCAGGCCCGGCTCACCGATGCCGGAAGACTTGCCCAAGAACAGCTCGACCGAGCGTTCTTCTGGCCGCACTGTGTAAAAGGACGAAAACAACCACAGCGCAAAAGCCGCCAGTATCGCGAGACCAATGGTTCCACGTGTCATTAAGGGGCCAGCGCCGCCGCCAGAACCACCTGTGCCGCCGCCATTGCCGCCGCCACCGCGGCCGCCCATCAAAACGCGCAGTTGTTCCTGCCCTTTTTTGACCAACTCGTCGATCTCAGGGATTTGGGGGCCTTCGCCGTTCGGGCGTTGTCCGCCATTGCCACGGCCAGAATCGCGCGGACCATTGCCACGCCCATCATCACCGCCACCTGAATTTCCGCCACCCCCCCAGGGGCCGCCCGTATTGCCAGCCATTTGGTACCTTACTCCTGTTGTCGTGCAGATCACCTGCACGCTTGTCCTATACTGTTACGCAGCCACCCTACGCAATCGCTGTGTCGTTGTGCAGCCAACCCGCACGTTGTTCCATTACCTGTGCTTCTCTAGCTTAAATTCAAGCGGTCCGCACGGGTGACTTCATGGTTACAATTTCCTCGGACATGGTTGGGTGCACCGCTACAGTTCGGTCGAAATCTTCTTTTGTTGCACCCATCTTTACCGCGATACCTGCCAATTGGATCATCTCGCCCGCATTTGGTGCGACGATGTGACAACCCAGCACTTTGCGTGTCGCCTTGGACACGACAAGCTTCATCAACACGCGATCCGACTGCCCTGCGAACGAGGTGCGCATGGGTTTAAAGTCCGTGGCATACACCTCAATCGGCTCTTGTTTGCGCGCATCTTCTTCGCTTAGGCCCACGGTGCCCATTTCGGGCTGCGTAAAAATCGCCGAAGGGATCAGATCGTGATCAACCTCTGTTGGATTGTCGTGGAATACAGTCTGTACAAAGGCCATTCCTTCGCGAATGGCAACGGGTGTCAGGTTCACACGGTCAGTCACATCACCAATGGCGTAAACACTGTCCACTGCGGTTTTTGAGGTCGCGTCCACCTCAATCTTGCCACCGCGCCCAAGGGCGATGCCTGCCTCTTCAAGGCCCAAGTCCGCCGTATTGGGTGCACGCCCCGTAGCAAAGAACACCATGTCAAACACATGGTCCTTGCCATGGGTGTCTTTGACGTTAACCGGCTCGCCCATGCGCGTGCCGCTCATCTCTTCAATGTTGGTGTTGATCTGCAGATCAATTCCGCGCTCGCGCATTTGGTCAGCAACCAGCCCGCGTGCCTCATCATCAAAGCCGCGCAGGATTTGTTCACCACGATAGTATTGTGTGACCTTGACCCCCAGCCCATGCAAGATGCACGCAAATTCGCAGGCGATATAGCCGCCACCAACGACCAAGATCGTCTTGGGCAGTGCATCAAGATGAAAGATATCGTCGCTTACGATGCCAAGTTCCGCGTTCTGAATGTCTGGACGCGTGGGCCGCCCACCGGTTGCCACAAGAATGGTCTTAGCGGTCTTGGTTTCGCCGGTCGATAGCTCCACAGTATGGGCGTCTTTGACACGGGCACGCGCGTCAAAGCTTTCGACGCCCGAATTTTTCAAAAGCTTGCGATAGATCGCCTCAAGACGGTCCAATTCGGCTTCCATATTTCCGCGCAGGGTCGGCCAATCAAAATGGCCCGGCTTGATGTCCCACCCATAGCCTGCAGAAACGGCAGAGGTTTCTGCAAATTCGCTGGCAAACACCATGAGCTTTTTGGGCACACAGCCTCGGATCACGCAGGTGCCGCCGTAACGGTCCTCTTCGGCCAGAGCCACCTTTGCCCCTGCCTCGCCTGCCGCCACGCGCGCCGCGCGCACGCCGCCCGACCCGCCGCCAATAACAAACAGGTCATAGTCATAGTCCGCCATAAGTGCCGCCTTTTATTCCGCTAAATCCTTGAAAAGATTGTCCGTTTCCAGAAAATCCAACCGGTCTTTTTCTACTGTGCCTTCGTTGATGTCGCGCACCTCAACCCGGCCGTCGCCAAAGCCGATGACAACGGCATCACAGATATCAATGAACAGCCCATTTTCAACCACACCCGGCATCTGATTGATCACAAGACTGAGTTGTCGTGCGTTTCCAATGCGCTGCAAGTGCAAATCCAAGATGTAATTGCCCTCATCCGTGACAAAAGCCTGTTCGCCGTTCATGCGCAACGTCGATTGGCGTCCAAGCACATCCATGGAAATCAGAGTTTCCTCAACCAAAGCCTGTGTGGTTTGCCACCCAAAAGGGATCACTTCGATGGGCAAAGGGAACGCGCCTAAATGCTCAACCTCTTTGCCAATATCCGCAATAACAACCATCTGATCGCTGGCCGTTGCTACGATCTTTTCCTGCAACAGTGCGCCGCCGCCGCCCTTGATCAAATTCAGATCACCGTCAAATTCGTCGGCTCCGTCGATGGTCAAATCCAGCCATTTGGCTTCATCCAAGCTGATAATCTCGATGCCCACATCACGCGCCAAAACCGCCGTACGCGATGAGGTTGGCACGCCCTTGAAACGCAATCCTCCATCGCGAACCTGTTCGCCCAAACAACGCACCAGCCATGCGGCTGTCGACCCAGAACCAAGGCCAACACGCATGCCGTCTTCGACATAATCGGCAGCACGTTTGGCGGCAACAAATTTGGCCTTATCGATGGGGGATAATTCTCCGGTCATGGCGGGCGACTCCGTAGATGATTGCGGGCGTTATAGACGCAGGGTCGCTACGTTGCGACCCTAAAGGCGCAAGCAACCGGAACAGAACAGGAAACAAAAGGTTTAAACTACGAAACAGAAAAGCCGAAATTGCGCAATAGGTAGTTCAGGCGTTTCAGGACACAGGCGTGTGAGGCGCCGACAGTCTTTGTCAACGCGATACGGCCTTGGATGCTTGATTGGGTTTGGGCTGATCGTTCATCCTCAACGACTTACCCCAAAACTTCCTTTGCACCATCATAGATTGCTGTGATGGCAAGCAGCCCCATTGACGAACACGACTTGCTCGATTTTGGTGGCCCTATTGCTTTTTGCACCCGCATATCGCCGAGGGCTTCAAAACCTGTCGCCGATTTGGTCCACAAGCCGGGCGCTAAAGTTGCCTTGCATCAGATCCAACGTAAAACCATCGCCCAGCGCCATCCGCCACGGCATAAGACAGCTCACAACGGAAAGAATGACAATTATCAAACGCATGAAACAATTCCTCCTGCCCGCCAGCGAACGCCATCTTTGTTAAAATGAGGTTTAAACCTGCCTAAATCACTGACCAAACCGTCGCAATTTGACCATGCCCATCGGGCGTAACGCGTTAGTTTTGCACAAAACCATACCCAAAAGGATCCGCGTTTATGTTCCTCTCTGTCTTTGAGATGTTCAAAGTAGGCATTGGCCCGTCATCGTCCCACACAATGGGGCCGATGATGGCGGCTGCGCGCTTTCTCGACATGATGCGGGCGGCGCCGTTTCAATTTGCAGGCGTGCGCGCCTCGCTGCACGGTAGCCTTGCTTTCACCGGGGTTGGTCACGCCACAGACCGCGCCACGATCCTTGGTCTGGCCGGCTTTGTCCCCGAAACCTACGACCGCCCGCGCCGAAACAATGCTGCGCGCGCTTGCAACCGATCACACCCTGCACCCCGACGCGCTGCCCCCGCTTCGCTTTAACCCCAAGTCTGATTTGATCTTTGACTACGACACTCAACTTACCGGCCACGCCAACGGCATGATCCTGATGGCAACGGACGGCCAAGGTGATGTGATCCTGCGCCAAGTCTTTTATTCCATCGGCGGTGGTTTTGTGATGACCGAAGAAGAATTGGCCGCTGGCCGCGCAACAGACGAAGGCGCGCCTGTCCCATTTCCGTTCAAAACAGCCTCCGAAATGGTCGCTATGTCCGAATCCTCGGGCAAATCTATCGCCGCGATGAAACGCGCCAATGAAGAATCACGCGGCAGCGCAGGACAACTCAAATCTGGGACTGCGCGGCTTTGGCAGGTGATGAACGACTGCATTGATCGTGGCCTCAACACAGACGGGACTTTGCCCGGTGGTCTAAACGTCAAACGCCGCGCCAAAGACATCCATGACAAGCTGCAAGCTGAGCGAGGTTTGAACCAAAGCGCGCCGCATACCGTCAATGACTGGATGGCCGTCTATGCAATGGCCGTAAACGAGGAAAACGCAGCCGGCGGCCAAGTCGTGACCGCCCCCACAAACGGGGCCGCAGGCGTACTGCCCGCCACATTGCGTTACTACCTCGATCATGTGCCCGGAGCCTCAAGTGCGCATATCGAAGATTTCTTGCTGACTGCCGCTGCCATCGGTGGGTTGGTGAAGTTCAACGCCTCGATCTCGGGTGCCGAAGCGGGGTGTCAGGCCGAAGTTGGCAGTGCTGCCGCGATGGCTGCGGCGGGTCTTTGCGCTGTCATGGGCGGCACGACAGCTCAAATCGAAAATGCGGCCGAAATTGCGCTGGAGCATCATCTGGGTATGACCTGCGATCCGGTAAAAGGGTTGGTCCAAGTGCCCTGCATCGAACGCAACGGCTTGGGCGCGATCAAGGCCGTCAGTGCGGCGTCTTTGGCTTTGCGCGGGGACGGCACCCATCTGGTGCCGCTGGATGCCTGCATCGAAACGATGCGTCAGACCGGGGCGGATATGAGCGAAAAGTACAAAGAAACGTCTTTGGGAGGTTTGGCCGTAAATGTACCGAATTGCTAACGCGGCAATTTTCCCAAACACCAGAAAAACATGAAAAAAATGGCGTGCGAAACCCTGCTGCTGCCTAACAACCTGATTGCTAACCGCAAAAGGGTCGGTGGGTGGGCGCCTTTCGCACAAGGTGCGAAACAGACCAGATCACCGACGACCTGACGCCAACTCGCGTCAGGCGTGCTGCAATTGCAGCGTTGTCTTCTCAAAAGCCGCTGGTAGCTTCCTCACATGTTAATTGACCGTCCTCTTCTCGGCGTCATGTTGATGCTTGGTTTTTGCATCGTAGCCCCGATGGGGGATGCGGTCGCGAAACTGTTGGGTCAATCCGTACCTCTGGGGCAACTGCTGTTGGTGCGCTTTGCCATCCAAGCAGCCATCCTGATCCCTATTGTCTGGCTGGGACGTCGGGAATGGAAAATGCGCGGACGGGTTCTGCGGCTTACTGCATTGCGCACCTTGCTGCATATCATCGGGATAGGCGCGATGTTTTCGGCCTTGAAATACCTGCCATTGGCCGACGCTGTCGCCATCGCCTTTGTCATGCCCTTCTTGATGCTACTGCTTGGCAAATATGTGCTGAACGAGGAAGTCGGCAATCGTCGCATGATTGCCTGCGCGGTTGGGTTCGTCGGCACATTGCTGGTGGTTCAGCCTAGTTTTGCCGAAGTCGGATGGCCTGCCCTCTTGCCCCTGATTGTGGCGATTAACTTTGCCGTCTTTATGCTGGTGACGCGGCAAATTGCCAAAGAAACCGATCCTATCGGTCTTCAGGCTGTAAGCGGCGTGATGGCTGTCGCACTCATGGCCCCAGTGCTGATGCTGACGCAAGACACCGAAATCGCGGTCCTGAAATTCACTTCAGTAACTAGCAACGAAATGTTGCTGCTGGCCGCCATTGGCCTTTTGGGCACGCTGGCCCATCTATTGATGACGTGGTCTCTGCGTTTTGCACCTTCGGCCACTCTGGCACCAATGCAATACCTCGAAATTCCAGTCGCCACAGTGATCGGCTTCATTGTCTTTGCCGACTTGCCCATTGGTTTGGCCTCTGT
>CAZJAW010000074.1:0-8912 GCA_964544035.1 uncultured Rhodobacterales bacterium | reverse complement strand
TCCCGATACAGGGCACGGGCGGGAGCTTTACCACACTTGCCCGTAGCGTTCGGAAAGACGTCCATCCTCGCACTTTTTTGGATGTTCTCATTGAAAACGGCGCGGTGGACGAAGTCGAAGAAACGGTTCTTTTGAAAACGCGCGTCTATCAGCCGCTTTCCGGATCAGACGATCAATTGGCCTATCTTGCCGACAACGTAGGGGATCACCTTGCCGCTGCGGTTTCAAATGTTGTGGACGGGGCGGGAAGCTATGACATGGGCGTTCATTATCGCGGTTTGTCTGCGGCCGCGATCAAGCAGTTAGATGCCCATTACCGAACGTGCATGACACAAACATTGCAGGAACTGGACACAATGGCCCGCGCGTTGCCTAGCACCGAAGACGGCCCTTATCGTTTCCGCGCAGGCGGTTACTTTTTTGACGATCTAGAGAGCGAGGCCAAGCCAGATGACCCGTAAAACAATTGTTCTAATCGCCCTCATTGTTCTTACCGCTTGCTCAGCCCCGAATGAGGTGCCGGTAATCGATTGCCCGCGCGAAGGTGGCATAGGCGGCACGGGTGAGTGCCAAGCCGAACAGACACCTTCATAAACTTCGCAAACCTGTCGATCCGTTAACTTGGAAGGCGGAGCCCCTACTCCGCGTCAAAGGATACGATTTCGATCTCAAACACCAGATCGCGTCCCGCCAGCGGGTGATTGGCATCCAAAATGACTTCGTCGTCTTTGATCTTGGTCACCGTGACGGGCATCGGTTGACCCTGCGGCGTCTGCATCTGCAAGTGCATGCCCTCTTCCAGGTTGAGGTCGTCGGGAAATGCTTCCCGTGGCACCGCCTGATTCATGCCCGGATTAATCGGCCCATAGGCGTCCTCGCATTTGATGCTGACTGTCTTTTTGTCGCCAGCATGCATGCCGGGCAATGCTGCATCCAATCCTTTGACGACGTGGCCAGCGCCAACAATAAATTCCAGCGGATCACGGCCATCTGA
This sequence comes from uncultured Rhodobacterales bacterium, assembly GCA_964544035.1. GTDB lineage: Bacteria > Pseudomonadota > Alphaproteobacteria > Rhodobacterales > Rhodobacteraceae > Tateyamaria. Next base: position 7,918 of record CAZJAW010000074.1, on the reverse strand, counting down.
GGTATCGAATGTGGTGCCGTCAGTAAACTTGCCCGTATAATGCATGCGTACTGTGTCGCCAGCTTTGAGATCGGTCATTTGGATCGCTCCTGAATTTGTTTGCGGCACACTGCCCGAACAGAGGGGATGTGGTAAACCCCAACACCCCCTTTTTCAACGGTGCGCTCATTTTGACTTAGAACTCTTTTCGCGCCCCGCCCCCTTTTCGCCGACGCGCACCCGTGCCACTCTGACCCACAACTACGAAAGGTCATCGCATGCCCATCACCACCTGTGTCTTCGACGCTTACGGTACATTGTTCGACGTCGCCGCTGCTGCACGACTGGCCGCGTCCGAGCCGTCCTTTTCCGCCATTCGCGAAACCTGGCCCGCATTGGCAGAGCATTGGCGCAACAAACAGCTGCAATACACATGGTTGCGCGCGATCACCGGGGCGCACACGGATTTTTGGGCCGTGACGCAGGATGGGCTGGACTGGGCGCTTGAAAAGACTGGCCATGACGCAGACCCTGCTTTGCGGGAACGCCTGTTGGCGCTCTATTGGGAATTACAGGCCTACGCCGAAGTACCTGAAATGCTGCACACCCTGAAGAACGCAGGTCTGAACACTGCAATCCTGTCCAATGGTTCCCCGGATATGCTGGACGGTGCAGTACAATCCGCTGGCATTGCGGATGTGTTGGACGACAGTTTGTCCGTGCAATCTGTTGGGATCTTCAAGCCGGATGCGCGTGTGTATGACCTTGTGGGTCAGCGCTTTGGCTGTGCTAAGGACGAAGTGCTGTTTGTGTCTTCAAACGGTTGGGACGCATCTAGTGCTACGGGCTATGGCTTTACCACCGCATGGGTCAATCGCAGCAAAGAACCGATGGACCGTCTGCCATGGACGCCAAACCATGTTCTGGATGATCTGACGGGCATTCCTGCCCTCGCAGGTGCTTGATGGCCGCATTCACCACCTCTGACGGGCTGTCTCTGTTTTATACGGACGAAGGCGTAGGGTTGCCACTGTTGTGCTTGGCGGGCCTCACACGGACGTCGCAGGACTTTCAATACGTCACCCCGCATCTGCCACCGTGCAGGTTGATAAAACTCGACTACCGGGGACGCGGGCAGTCTGATTTTGACCCAAATTGGCAGAATTACACTTTACCAATCGAAGTCCGCGACGTGCTGGAGCTGATGGATCACCTCTCGCTTAATGCCACCGCGATCCTTGGCACATCGCGCGGCGGGTTGAACGCTATGGGGCTGGCTGCAACAGCGCCAGATCGACTGCTTGGTACTGCACTGAACGATGTAGGGCCCGAGCTCGACCCTGCTGGCCTGTCTGACATCATGGTCTATCTGGGTCGCAAACCCACCGCGCGCAGTCACGCTGAGGCTGCCGCCGCGTTGCCACATGTCCTTAAAGGATTTGCAGGGGTGCCCCCTGAACGCTGGCTGAAAGAAGCACAAACGCATTTTGTTGAGACAGAAGACGGTCTTGATATCACCTATGATCCGCGCCTGCGCGATGCAGTCGAAGCAGGCGGCGAAATTCCCGACCTGTGGCCGTTCTTTGATGCGCTGGCAGGCAAACCGCTTTGCCTGATCCGGGCCGAGGGGTCCGACCTTCTGAGCGCTGAAACCGCACAAAAAATGCAAACACGCCGCCCCGATATGATCTATGCAACTGTGCCGGGGCGCGGTCACATTCCGTTTCTGGACGAACCCGAAGCCATCGCCGCACTGGGCGCATGGATGGAGCAATTGCAATGAACATCGACATGATCCGCGCTGCCGCAAAACGCCTTGACGGCCACGCCCGCAAAACTCCACTGCTCAATTCGCCCTTCATTGACGAAATTGCGGGGCGACGTGTTTGGGTAAAACCGGAATGCCTGCAACACACAGGCAGCTTCAAGTTTCGCGGCGGCTGGTCAGCGCTGTCTGCTCTTGATCCCGACGCCCGCGCTCGCGGGGTCATCGCCTATTCCAGCGGCAACCACGCCCAAGGCGTCGCCCACGCAGCAACCATGCACAACGTCGCATCGATCATCGTCATGCCCAGTGACGCGCCAGCCCTCAAGATCGCCAATACCAAGGCTTTGGGCGCCGAAGTTGTGCTTTATGATCGTGGTTCGGAAGATCGCGATGTGATCGGTGCCGAGATTGCACAAGCACGCGGCCTGACCTTAATCAAACCGTTCGACGAACCACAGGTGATCGCTGGCCAAGGCACCACAGGCCTCGAAATCGCCGCCCAAGCCGCCGAAGTGGGTGTCCAAAAGGCCGACATTCTGGTCTGTTGCGGAGGCGGCGGTTTGACCTCGGGCATCGCGCTTGCGTGCGAAGCTGACGCGCCCGGTTTGCGCGCCCGCCCGGTCGAACCTGAAGGCTTTGACGATGTCGCGCGTTCATTGCGTTCTGGATCGATCCAAAGAAACGCCCGTGTTTCAGGCAATATCTGCGATGCGATCATCACGCCTCAACCGGGTGATCTGACGTTTCCCATCATGCAACGCCTCTGTGGTCCCGGCCTAATCGTGTCCGAGAACGAGGCGCTTTTGGCTATGGCCCACGCGTTTTTACGCCTCAAGCTTGTGGCCGAACCGGGCGGCGCAGTCGCCCTTGCTGCCGCAATCTGTCGACAGGATGACATAGAAGGCGACGACGTGATCGCCGTAATCTCGGGCGGCAATGTGGACCCCGACATTTTTGCAAAAGGCCTCGCATCTCTCTCATGACCGAATTTTCAATCGCCAGCTTCAACGTCAAAAACCTGATCGGACCAGATCAGGAATACTACCGTTTTCAAAGCTACACGCCCGAAGAATACGCATGGAAGGCCGACTGGTTGGCCGAGCAAATCCAAACAATGGACGCCGATGTCATCGGCTTCCAAGAGATTTTTGAGGAAAGCGCGCTGCGCGATGTTATCGCACAAGCTGACGCTGAAGGGATCGAAGGCAACGCCGCCCACATTCCCGGCGCCAACAAACGGTATCGCCGCAAAGCGATCTTTCGCAAACTGGCTTATCGTCCCTATACCGATGCCGCACTGGCCGTCGCCCCTAACACAAACGACGCAGGCCCGGGCCATCGGCGTCCCGGTGTCGCCATTCTTTCGCGGCTCGGTTTCGTTGGAGAACCTGAGGTGATCCAAGACCTCAAAACGCCCCTCGATATCGAGTTTGGCCCAATGGGTGATGACGGCGGCGGCAGTTTCAAACTTACCCGCCTTAGCCGCCCAATCCTAAAGGTACGCGTGCCAGTCGGCGATCACGTGGTGAGCGTTTTCAACTGCCACCTCAAGTCAAAGCTGGGCGAATTTGTGCGCCCCTCAGACGGCAGTTCAGCCGCTGAAATTGACCTGACACAGTACGACCCCGTTGGACGCGCCCTCGGTGGCTTGCGCTCAGCACTGCGTCGTATGGCAGAGGCTTGGGTACTGCGCCGCGCCATTGTCGCTGAAATGCAAGCGGGATATCCCGTTATGGTCTTGGGTGACTTCAATGACAGTGAACACAGCACAAGTACCGAAATCATCAGCGGCGAAGTGCCGTTCAAGAACTACGCATGGATGCTGCGCCACGACGCAAAGACCCCTCGTGATCGCTACTCAGACGCGGAAAACACCCAAATTCGCGAAGATATCGAAGCCGTGCGGCTCCACTCTGCTGAGCGTCAGTTTGTGCGCAAATCTGCGCGCGACATGGTCTATACGGCAGCGTTTGGCGGCGTCTACGAAAGCATCGATCAAATCTATATGTCGCGCCATTTTTTGCCCGATGCCCCAGACAGCATCGGGCAGATGGATTATTTCAGCGTCCTCAACGACCATCTTACCGACGGCAGCCACCCCGAGGCCCCTTACAATAAACTGGCGTCAGATCACGGACAGATCATCGCCCATATGCGACTAAAGGACTGACACTATGCACATGGCAGATTTGGGTGACGTACGCCTGCATTACCGAATTGATGGCCCAGAAGACGGTGCACCCGTTGTCTTTGCAAACTCGTTGGGCACGGACATGCGCCTTTGGGACCCAATCATGCCACTGCTACCAGCGGGCTTGCGCATTCTGCGTTATGACAAACGCGGGCATGGGCTGTCGACCTGCCCAGAGGGCCCTTACGCAATGGGCGCGTTGGTGGCGGATGTCGAAAAGCTCATGGATATGCACGGGTTTAAGGATGCGTTCTTTGTCGGGCTGTCTATTGGCGGGCTGATTGCTCAGGGCCTCGCCGTCAAACGCTTGGATTTGATGCGCTCAATGGTACTGTCAAATACAGGAGCCAAGATCGGCACCAAGCAAATGTGGGACGATCGCATCGCTGCGGTGAAAAAGGGCGGGATCGAAGCGTTGGGCGATGCCACGATGGAGCGATGGTTTTCCAAGGACTACCTCAAGACACCTGACCTTGAGCTGTGGCGCAACATGCTCGTGCGTCAACAAGGTGACGGGTATGCAGGCTGTTCGGCGGCGATCTCTGGCAGTGATTTTTATGCCACCACGGCGACCCTGCGACTGCCCACACTTGGCATTGCAGGTTCCGAAGACGGCGCCACGCCCCCCGACCTCGTGCGTGAGACAGTTGATCTGGTACCCGGCAGCAAGTTCCACCTGATCCGCAAAGCAGGCCACCTGCCCTGCGTCGAACGGCCAGAAGAATTTGCTAATGCCATCAACGACTTCATGCGTGCCACTGGGCATATCTGATCCATGGCAGCAAGCGTATTTGCATCCCCCCTTTATGGGCAATTGTTCGGAACGGGCGAGGTTGGGCGACTATGGTCTGAAAGCGCCGAAGTGCGTGCAATGCTGGTGGTCGAAGGTGCGCTGGCGCGCGTGCAAGGTGGCCAGGGCATCATTCCCGAAATCAGCGCAGCCTTCATTCACCGCGCCAGCCTTGAAGTACAGATCGATCCGGGCGGCTTGGCCAAAGAAACCGCGACCAACGGCGTCAGCGTGCCGGGATTGGTAAGTGCATTTCGCACAGCCATGGAAGCACCCGAGCATGCACAATACGCGCATTGGGGGGCAACCAGTCAGGACATTATCGACACTGGGTTAATGCTGCGCCTGCGTCAAACCTTGGCAGCACTTGAAGACACATTGCGCACCACGTTGACCACCATGGCGCGCGAGGCCAAGGCGCATGCCGAAACGCCTATGCCCGCACGCACCTATGGGCAACACGCGACAGTGACGTCTTGGGGCGCAACACTGGCGCAATGGGGCGCGCCTTTGGCAGACGCGTTGGAACGTTTGCCTGTGTTGCGAGACGCCTCACTTTGGGTGTCGCTCAGCGGCGCAGCAGGCACATCTTCGGCCCTCGGCTCAGAGGCGGCAGAAACGCGCACAAAGCTGGCACAGGCCTTGAACCTAAACGATCCGGGGCGCACCTGGCACACGGATCGCGGACCCATTTTGCGCATTTCCGAATGGATGGCAGATGTGGTGGCAACACTGGCGGCAATCGGGCACAGCCTGATTGGGCTTGTGGGTTCAGATTGTTCCGAGGTTCGTTTGGGCGGTGCGGGCAGTTCCTCGACCATGCCGCAGAAACAAAATCCTGTTGCGCCCTCCGTCTTGGTGGCGCTGAACCATCAGATGACTGGGTTGCGCGCAAGCCTGCAGGCAGCAAGCGTTCATCAATATCAACGCGATGGTGCTGCGTGGTTCACCGAATGGATGGTGCTGCCGCAAATCGCGCTGTGCACGGCCTCGGCCCTAGAAACGGCAAAAGAGTTGGTGGGGAATATCACTCCGGATACCGCCAAGATGCTGGACCATCTGGGTGGGTTGGAACTGATGCATGCAGAGGCGCTTAGCTTTGCCCTAAGCGCGCAGATGTCGCGCCCAAAAGCACAGGCCGCAACCAAAGAGCTTGTCGCGAAAGCTATAGAAACCAACACGCCGCTGTCCAAAATTTCCGCGGCGTCTCACTCGGATTTACCGACGGGTCTTTTTGCACCCGGCGCGCAAATGGGGCTGGCCCCGGCGCAGGCACGTGCCTTTGCTGCACGTGTTGACGCCTTGTGAAACTTCCCGTCGTCTTCATTTTGTTCACGGTCATGCTGGATGCGATGGGCATTGGGCTTATTGTGCCGGTGATGCCGGACTTACTGCAAGAGGTGCAAGGCGCATTGAACGGCTACCTTCCGGGCGTCGGTGGCTTTCCCGGTGGCAGCCCGACCACCGACCCGGATCAAGAAAAGTACTTTCGAGACGACGTTCCGCCGCTCGATGAGGTGTTCTTTCCATATGTCACCAACGGCAAACCGGCGGCGTATTACAAGGACCGTTTGCGCAGCAAGGCGCAGGGCTTCTCTAGCACCGTGTCAGACAAATGGTCCTGGCGCGGCGATGCGGGCGGCTGGCACTGCAAAACCTTCCAGCAATACCTCATGCGTGAAAGCACCGTCTGGAAACGGCTGGGCATTGGTGTCGGCGCTTGGGGGTGGAGCACGAACACATGAAGCACGGCCTGCTTGGGGCGGCCCTGCTCGCCGCGACCCTTGTGCTGACGAGCCTCACTCTACTTGATACAAGCGGACCGTCCGCAGCGACTGACAAAGGCATAACTCTGATGGATCACAACCCAGACCCTGATACTGGCACAGACCTGTTCTACTTTTTGCGGCTGCGCAAGACCGGCAGCCTGGTGCCTGAAACGACCGAAGACCTCAGCTATGACGCGCTGCCGATGGCGGAGGTGTTTCACAAGGCGCGCCGTAATGCGCAAGGGCAGATCATCTATGAGGAATTGTGGAAACGCGTCCGCAGCCCCGCTCCCGAGGACTTGTTGATCGATGGCCAGCCGGTCAGCGCTCTTGACCCCGCCCGCATCGGCCTCGACCTGAAATCACAGACACCGCAGTTCTTTGTCCTGAATGCTGACACAAGGACCTATGATCAAGTGGATTACGCCGCGACCGAAGGTCAGACCGACTTTTTGCGGCTGCGATTGCGCAAGAACCTTCTCGACGAGGGCCTGTTCATCTCGGCTGAGCTGATCGCACAAAGGCTCGACAGCAACCGGGCTTACGAATACCGCGAAGATGGCGGGCTGGCGATGATCACCGAATGGTCTCGCGCCACCGAATTCAAGCGCGAGGACCGCGTGTTCAGGGACTAGCTCTAGAGCTCTGTGCGCACCCGCCACAGCTCGGGAAACAGCTCCACCGACAGCATGTGCTTGAGGTAGCTGACGCCGCCCGTGCCGCCGGTGCCGCGTTTGAAGCCAATCACGCGCTCGACCGTGGTGACATGGTTGAAACGCCAGCGGCGGAAGTAGTCCTCTAAGTCCACTAGCTTCTCAGCCATCTCGTACAACGTCCAATGCGCAGAGGTGTCGCGATAGACGTCCGCCCAAAGCGCGGTAACCTCTGCCACCTCGCCATGTGGCGTGTCGACCGGGTTTGCCAGCAACGCATCCGGCAAATCATGCCCTTGGCGTGCCGCAAACCGCAATACTTCGAGATACAAGCTGGGGGCAGCTATTTCCTGTTCCAGCAACTGTGTCGCCAACGGCTCATGCTGATGGGGCCGCATCATCGCCCGGTTGCGGTTGCCCAGAATGAACTCAACCAGCCGGTACTGCAGCGATTGAAAGCCTGAGCTTTGACCGAGGCTCTCGCGAAAGGTTGTGTAGTCACTGGGCGTCATGGTGCGCAGCACATCCCATTGGTCGTTGAGCTGTTCCATGATGCGCGACACCCGCGCCAGAAGCTTCATCGCTTCGGGCGGGCGGTCGGCCGCGATCGCCGCGCGCGCGCCGCGCAGTTCATGCAGCATCAGCTTCATCCACAGCTCGGAGGTCTGGTGCTGGATGATGAACAACAGCTCGTCTGGTGCGTCAGATATTGGGTGCTGCGCTGTCAGAATTTGGTCGATCCGCAGGTAGTCGCCATAGGACATAAGT
>CAZJAW010000073.1:0-8915 GCA_964544035.1 uncultured Rhodobacterales bacterium | reverse complement strand
ATACAATACAACATACTGATTATAAACGATATTAATCTCGAAAAAATCCACAATTGATCTAAAATGACCTATTTGTAGCCTTATTTAGGACAATTTGTTTCGATCATTTGCCACCAACGAGCACGCCGAAAAACGGCAAAGAATTTGGATGTCCATCATGGCCAATGCAATACTGAAAGATCTACAAGACAACGACCAGGACCTTGGCGATGAATTGGCTGCCGGTAGCACATTGATGCACGGGCAATACACGATCGACAGCTTCCTGAATGCTGGCGGTTTTGGCATCACCTATAGCGCGCGCGACAGTCTGGATCGTCGTGTGGTGATCAAGGAATGCTTCCCGGGTGCTTTCTGCCGTCGCTCAACCGCGTTGGTTACAGCACGCAGCCGCGCGCACCAGTCTGAACTTGCTTCTATCGTGCGCCTGTTTGTTCAGGAAGCGCGTAGCATGGCCAAGCTTAATCATCCCAACATTGTTGGCGTGCACCAAGTTTTTGAAGAAAACAACACCGCCTACATGGCGCTCGATTTCGTTGAAGGCTGCGACCTTTTGGATGTGATCGAGAATGGTACACTCAAGCTGTCGCCTGAAGATATTGAAACCATTTTGCGTAAAGTGCTCGATGCGATCTCGTTCGTGCACGCGCAAGGCCTGTTGCACCGCGACATTTCACCCGACAACATCTTGCTGGACCAGAACAAGGATCCGGTTCTGATCGACTTTGGTGCAGCGCGTGAACAGGCCAGCAAGAAAAGCCGCGTTTTGTCGGCTTTGCGCGTGGTCAAGGATGGCTACAGCCCTCAGGAATTCTATGTGACGGGGTCAGAACAAGGCCCCTACAGCGATCTTTATGCTTTAGGCGCGACTTTCTATCATTTGGTCACTGGCAAGCTACCGCCAGATGCGCAAACGCGTCTTTCGGCAGTGGCCAGCGGCGAAAAGGATCCTTATCGTCCGCTGCTCAATCGGCTTCCGACATTTCGCAAGCCTTTATTGCATTCCATCGACACGGCAATGGCAATCTTGCCAAGAGACCGTATCGCAACGTCAGAAGTCTGGCTCGAGATGCTGGATTCTGATGCGCCTATCAAAAAGCCACGTGTTCTGACCAAACGGGTTCAATCCAAGCCCGTAGCCGCAACGTCAGCCGAACAAAAGACCAAGTCGCGCAAAAAACTGCTGCTGTCGTCCGTTGCCCTTGTCGGCTTCTTTGCGGTTGCAATCACCGCGGCGGAATTCGATCTGTTTTCATTGGAACAGACACCGCAAACAGCAGAAGCAGTTGATTTGCCTGCCCAAACCCCTGCGGCAACCGAAACGGCCGAAGCGCCTGCCGCCCAGGTGCCTGAATTCAACGCCCTAATCGCAGAGGCGGCACGCGAACCGAACACTGTTGTCGACCCGGCCAACGTTCCCGCCGCTACAGTCGATGTACCTGCCGCTACTGCAGACGAACTGGCCATAGCATTAGATTTACCAGTTGAGACACCTGACGTGCCTGTCCCAGCAGTCGATACGCCTGACGCCGCGGCAGTTGTGCCAACCCCAACGGATATACCTGTGGCCACCTCAGGTGCGCCGACTCCAACGGTAGATGTACCTGTCGCTACGGTAGATGTACCAACTTCGACGGTAGATGAATCTGTGGCCACGGCAGATGCGCTGGCCCCGACGATAGATATAGCAGACACCCTAATAGATGTGCCTGTCACAACGCCTGACGTGGCGGTCACTACGTCAGACGCACCTGTCGAACCGACTGAACCCGTCGCATCAATTCCGCCCATCGTGCAGTTTGAACCCCCTGCTCCGCTTGAGCCTTCGATTGACCTAGAACTTGAACTCGCACTTGCCGCACCACTTCTGCCGACGCAAACCACATCTCCTGCCTTGTTGCAGTACGAACCAATTGCGTTCGCAGCTGACAAAGACGCAGCTCCGACTGAACCGGCTCCGGCACCGATCCGGCCTGTCGCGCGTACCATCGCGACAATCGTGGAGCCCGCTTTGCCACGCACGTCCCCGCATCTTTGGGCTGACGAAACCACTGCGCTTTTGCAAAGCACGCTCGCCTCAGTTGATCCCGGCCCGGCCCTGCCACGCACATCCCCGCACGTTTGGGCCGACGAGGTGCCTGCCCCTGTGAAAGAGACAGCCATCGCAATAGACACAACCCCGACCACCGAGGGTCAAGTCAACACAACTGCGCCCGAAGGCACAGAAATTGCGGCTGTTCCGGCAATCAGCACGCCAGACACAGAAGCGGCGTCTGATCCGATTGAAACCGCTCTCCCTGCAGAGGTAGTCCCTGCCCCTGAGGCGGAAGACTTCGTTGAAGCACCCGTAGCTGAGACACCTGAACCCGCAGTGATCGCGCAAGCCGCCGAACCCGCGGAAACCTTCGAAGTGCCTGGAATGTCATCGACATGGACCAATGCAGTGCCCGAAAACTGGGTCTTTGGTCTGGAAGGCAGCGGCGTGCGGGTGTTTGCCGTCAATGGCCAACCCGTCGCATCACGCCAAGAATTTGAGCTGGCGTTGCGTCAGGACGTCGGCGTGCCATCGTCCTCTGACATCACTGCTCAAATCACGCTGGGCGCGAATGCCGAGGACGCGATCATCGAAAACTGGGACTTCCCCATTATTCAAAACACGACACTTCCAAATGGCCTCACCTTCCAGACACAAGTTGAGGACGGAAGCTGGGTGACGAAGATCACCGAAGTGCCCGACGCAATCACCGCCAATCTCCTTCCCGGTGATGTGCTCTTTGCCCATATGGGCGCAGGTGCTTTCTTTACGGAACGCACGTCCCTGCCACTTACACTCGAGGCGATCGTTCGTGGTGAAATCGATACATCCGTCGCAGTGATCCGTGCAGGCAGCACTTTGGCGACGACCCTGCCAATCAACCAAGACGACAAATAACCCCATAAACAATACAGGCCGGGCCGCGCCCGACAAACAAGAAAGGCAACAAGATGAAACTCTTTTCAGCACTGTTTGGTCGAAAGTCCGCAGCGGCAAAGCTGCCAGAAGTCGACTACGATTTTGACGACGCGGCATCAGGCGCAGCCCCCGGAAAACTCGACATGGACGACTATGCCGAATTGCCTGGGCCGGTCGCAGATGACACTGATGCGTCAGCCGGTGGTGCCGAAAACGATGCACCCGCTGCAGTCAACATTTGGGATCTTGAAGATGACGGTGATGATGCCGCGCAAGGTGCCGCAGTCGCCGCTCCGACCACTTCACGTGGACGACGCAATCGCACGCGTTTGCTTGGCTTTGACAAATCTGATGGTGACGTGGTCGATATCTTTGGCGGCGGAACCAAGGCGGCCAGCGGCACACAGACACAATTCCCCGTGGGTTGGATCCTTGTTGTTGATGGACCCGGTCATGGGCACTGCTTTACGTTGTTTGCGGGCATGTCGCAGATTGGGCGCGGCGAAGACCAGACTGTTTGCCTCGACTTTGGCGACTCTGCGATCTCGCGCAACAACCACGCCGCGATTGTTTTCGACGAGGGTGAGCGCAAATTTGTGCTGGGCCACGGCGGCAAGGCAAACATTGTACGCCTGAACGACAACCCTGTGATTTCGAACGAAGATTTGGCAGACGGTGACCGGATCAAGATCGGCGACACCATGCTGCAACTGAAGATCCTGTGTGGGCCCGATTTCAATTGGTCCGACACAGGCGGTAACGAGGAGCGCGACGATGTGGCGATCGCCTGAACCCCGTTATGACGTTGCCTCTGGCCTAAGCCAGGGTGGACGCGACTACCAGGAAGACGCTCTTGTCACCGACTTCCCCTTTGGTATGGACAGCGGCATTGCTGTTCTGGCTGATGGGATGGGCGGACACGAGGCTGGTGACGTTGCATCCAAGATTGTGGTGACCGAAGTCTATTCTGAACTCAAATTCAGCTCTGCCACCTTTGGCGAAGATGAACAGGCCATCCCTCAGAGACTGGCCCGTGCCACCGCTTCGGCCAACTCAACAATTCGCGACCACGTGACTGAAAACCAGTCCACCTATGGTATGGGTGCCACGCTGGTCTCAGTTGTCTTGGTCGAGAACCGCATGTACTGGATGTCAGTGGGTGACAGCCCACTTTACATCCTGCGGGACGGCAAGTTGCAGCAATTAAACGAAGACCATTCCATGTCGCCGCAAATCGACTTCATGGTGAAACAAGGCCTTCTGACAGAAGAAATGGGGCGCGATCACCCAGATCGGCATTGCCTGACATCCGTCATCCTTGGCGGACGCATTCCCAAGGCCGATTGCCCCTTGAAACCTTATGAGCTCAAGATGGGTGATGTCGTTGTGGTGTCTTCGGACGGGTTGCAATACCTTGGCGAAGACAAAATCCAAAAGGTCCTGCATCGCTATCGCCGTCGCAAAAGCGCCGAGATTGCTGGCCACCTGCTCGAGGCGATTAACGACCTAAATCACCCGGATCAGGACAACGTGTCGTTTTCAGTGATGAAGCTGAACCACATGAAACCAGTCATTCGCAAGATCAAGCCCAAGCCAATTGGCGAGATCCGCGACGAAAGCGCAAGCCTGTCACGTGTTGTTCCGCTGAATCCAACCGACAAAGACAAGGAAGACAAGTCTGATGATCTGCAACCCGAGTTGGAAAAGATCGACGACGCACTAAAGGACCTTGTTGAAGAAACGATCGATGTGGACGAATCTGAGCCTCAAAAACGTGCTGTCGGGGCGTCCTGATGTCAGCAGGCGCACGGCAAAAAGTCACAATCGACACCTTGTCGGCAGCACTGGCTGCCGGCAGATTTCCCACAAGTGTCGCGTCACGCGCGCAAGATCTGCTGGATCGGTTAAACGCCCCTGCCCGGATCACTTTGTTTGGGATGCCACAAGTGGGCAAGACCGGGGTTCTCAACCTCTTGGCCGGAGGCGCGGTTGCTCCAGACAATTTTGAACTTGGAACGGTACGGGTCGAATATGGCCCACACAACAAGACACATTTTACGTTTGCCGATGGCAAAACCCTGGCGATGGACGCCGCACCCGATCCGGTTGTGCTTGCTAAATCGTCTCCCATGCTGTCGCATATCCATGCGCCACTTCCGGCGCTGCAAAAGATAACGCTGCTTGAAATCAGCCTGAAGGGTGATGCCAACGCTCAGGCCCGCGCCATCAAATGGGCAGACAAACAAACAGACATTGCCATTTGGTGCACCAATGAGTTCTCGCCGCAAGAGATGGCCCTTTGGCAAACCACACCGGATCGATTGCGCGATCATGGCATCCTTCTGCATACACGCGCCGACCTTCTTGGAGAACGCCGCAGCTCTGCCGTTTCGCGGCTTTGGGACGCAGCGGGTGACGAATTTGCCTACGCACTTGACGTTTCAGTGCGCGAAGCCAACAACGCGGCCGCGCAAGGTACAGTCGACAAGGCAATGATGCGTGCCTCTGGTGGAATGAAACTCATCTCGACAATCCTCAAGGAAATCGAGACCGCCCGCCAGAACATGATTGACCAAGCGGACGTACTGCTGCGTATGCACCCCGAGGTCGACGTCAAGGCTCTGGCCTCGCAGGACGTTGCTCAGGATATCAAACAAACCGCGCCGAAAGAGGTTGCGGTTGAAACAACGCAAGCGCCGAAGTCAGCGCCCGCGCCGGAACCCGAAGCCGCGCCGGAACCCAAAGCGTCACAGCCCGCTCCAAGCGATACAGTTGTTGTCACTTTTCAAGCGGCCGCTGACCGATTGGCGAAAGTGGGGCTTGAACTTCAAGAGAATGACGCGCCTGACACCGACGCTATTCTGGATGCCAGCGCTCATGCCCTTGAATGGCTGGGTCAACACCTCGAAGAGGCCGATTTGCCGGATGAGCCTCGCGTCAAGATCGCCCTGTCGATGGCACAAGACGCCGAAGACCTTGTGCAACTGTTGCGCATTGAAGGCTCTGATTCCGGCACCACCGATGCCATTCTGGCGTTGTTGCAACTCAAGCGTGGATTTCAGGCGGCTTTGGCCGCCTAAACCCAACCAATTTTATTCACATCTTAGCCACAATTTAGACTGATTAATCATGTCTATTTGGAAACAATAATGTTTAAGCCTCCCAAATATTAATGAGGGGCAACTTCAGTAAGGTAATCGGGCAATGAAAGATCTGGGCGCAGAAGACGAGGCAATAGCAAACGAACGTCCGGCATGGCCGCAGTTCATGCAACAGGGCATTGAACCTCTTGTTGATCTTCGCGAGCAATTCGAAGAACTGAAAGAAACTCTCGCAGATATCGAAGCAATTGGCGGCAAGAATGTCGCGCGCAAAATCCAAAACATGTCGGCGGAACTGGATGCGTTTGCACCCGCCGTCACCTTTATCGGACAGGTTAAATCCGGCAAAACGACATTGGTAAACGCACTATCGGGCCGACCCGGCTTGCTGCCTGCGGATGTGAACCCGTGGACGTCGGTTGTGACGTCACTGCATCTGGGCCACCCACGCCCCGAGGATGCACCAGCTGCGACATTCACCTTCTTCAATGACGATGAATGGGACCGTCTTGTCGAAAATGGCGGGCGTATTGGTGAGCTATCCGAACGCACGGGCGCAGACAAAGAAGCCGAACGCCTGCGCGCACAAATTGCCGAGATGCGCGAGAAAACCAAAGCACGGCTTGGACGCAAGTTCGAACTGTTGTTGGGGCAGACCCACACCTATCAATACATGGCTGACGATCTGATCCAGCGATACGTTTGTTTAGGTGACGATTTCGAAACGGCTTCAGCCCAAAACAGGCAGGGTCAGTTTGCGGACATTACCCGTTCAGCAGAACTGTACCTTGATGCCCCCCACCTGCCCTGTGCGCTGACATTGCGCGACACGCCCGGCATGAACGACACGTTCATGATGCGCGAACAGATCACCATTCGCTCGATCCGTGACAGCAAAATCTGCTGCGTTGTTTTGTCTGCCCACCAGGCTTTGAACGCAGTTGATATGGGTTTGATCCGATTGATCTCGAGCGTGAAGGCACGTCAAGTCGTGATCTTTGTGAATCGAATCGACGAACTTGCTGCTCCACACAAACAGATCCCTGAAATTCGCGAAAGCCTGCAAGGGACTCTGAGCAACCGCGAAGACCCTGAAGGCCCGCAGATTATCTTTGGCAGTGGCATGTGGGCGGATGCCGCTTTGACAAACCGCGTCTCTGAACTGCCCGCAGCGAGCATCACAGCTCTCGAGGACTACGGATCATACGCAGACATTGCCGATCTGGATGACATGAACGAACGGGCCGCCGTTTGGGCGCTTTCAGGGGTGCCTGCACTTTATGAAGCTCTTGGAGAACGGATTGCAGAAAGCACCGGGGCCAAGGCAATGGAAGATGTGCGCAAGCGCGCCGCCAACGTGGTATCCGGGCTGCGGTCTTCTTCCTCGATCGTGGCATTGCGTGCAGAGTCCGACGAAATCGAGACCATGAGCCCGTCCGAAATCAGCGTGCTTTTGTCCCACATCGAAGAACGTTCAAAAGCGCGGCTTAGCGCAAGCTTAGATGAAGTATTTGCCACCTTTGGTGATCGCGTTGAACAGGCTCAAGCCCGTTATATTTCGCGTGCCATCGACGCCTTGCTGCAACATTTCGAGAAGAACGGCCAAGAGCAGGTTTGGAGCTACAGCGCCGACGGCTTGCGTATGCTGATGCGCACGGCCTACCAGGTTATGCGTTCGAAATTCGACAAACACGTCAGCCTCGTTCTTGAAGAAACGTCTGAAGAACTGACCGAAGCCTACGGCAAGATTTTCAACATCACAGCAGAGAATTTTTCCGTCGAAACTCCCGGTGTGCCTGACCTGCCCCCACCTGTGACGTTGGCGCAAATGATTGTGCTCGACATCAAAACGTCGCTTTGGAAAAGCTGGTGGGCCAAGCACAAAGGGTGGCGTGCCTTTTCTGATGGCTTCCGCGAACTGATCGCAGCCGAAACGGCACCGATGGTGCATGACCTCAAGGTTGTGCAGGTCGACGAAATCCGCGAGCTTGCCGAAGACACGCTTGCTGATTTCCTCGAAGAACAACGTAGCGTTCTGACTGATATTTGCGAAAAAGCCGAGATCAACATGGAGGACCTTGACGGGCTCTTTGGTGTCAACTCGCAGAAAGAACGTGAAGAACTGTTCGATATTATTTTTGACGAATTGGGTCTGGATAACATCGAAGACGACTTGGGAGACGACGCATGACAGTGGACCTTACCACAACAGAACGCAAACCGCGCATCGCTATTATGGGCGAGTTTAGTGCCGGCAAAAGCACCCTGTGCAATCTGTTGATGCGCAGCCGCGCATTGCCAGAACGTGTGACCGCCACACGTTTGGCCCCGGTTTGGATGACCAAGGGACCATGCGAAGATATCCGTATGACCATTGATGGTCGCGAGGAACCCGTAAATATCGACCGTCTGGATGAGGTGCCCTTTCAGGACACTCTATATATCCGTCTTGGTTTGTCCGCAGACATTCTGGAACATTGCGATTTCATCGATTTCCCAGGTATTTCAGATCCAAATATGGACGCCGAAGTTTGGGAACGGGTTTTGGTCGAAGCTGACGCCGTGATCTGGTTGACACATGCAACGCAAGCTTGGCGCCAGTCCGAAGCCGCTGTTTGGGATACCGTGCCTGAGCACGTGCGCCAAAAGTCAATTCTGTTGGCCACACGCTTTGACAAGATCGTCGCAGAAGCCGACCAAGTTCGTGTTATGAACCGCCTCAACAAAGAGGCCGGTCCACATTTTGCAAAAGTCTTCCCTATTTCGTTAACCGAAGCGATTGCCGCGCAAAGCGACTTTGACGCATGGGAGCAATGCGGTGCTGCTGCGATGATGGACCATCTGGCCGGACTGATCAGCGA
>CAZJAW010000072.1:0-8937 GCA_964544035.1 uncultured Rhodobacterales bacterium | reverse complement strand
GCGACGAAACTGACCCGGGCGATGAAACCGACCCGGGCGACGAAACTGATCCGGGTGATGAAACCGACCCGGGCGAGACGGACGAGTCACCTTTCGAAATCAATGGAACGGATGATGATGATAGGGTTATCGCTCCGGTTCCAGATCTGCCGATCGTTGTGGACTTGGCTGGCGGCGATGATCTCGCCACAGGCAGCCTTGTTAACGACACGTTAATCGGCGGAATTGGCTCGGACACGCTTGCAGGTGGTGCGGGGGACGATTTTCTGTTCTCCGACGAAACAACCGCTGACACAGGATCTGACACCGACGCAGATGTCCTGATCGGTGAAGCTGGCGATGATGTCCTTGTGCTGGGTGCTGGCGACACAGGCAATGGCGGCTCGGGTGCGGATGTCTTTGCCCTGCGCGAAGACGTGACCGACCGAGTGACAATCGAGGATTTCGATGCGACGGTCGATTCCTTGGTGATTGAAGCAAACGACGCGGATGATGTGACAATCCTTAGTCAGACGCTCACGGCGGATGGTCTTGTTATCAGCTTTTCGTCAGGGGCTGATGTTGTGCTGGCCGGAGTGATTGCCCCAATCGACGAGTCGTTGATCCAAATTGAAACGCCGGGAACGTCGACCACGTCTTAGACCCGCAAATCAACCACCGCTTGACGTGGCCTGCTAGGTTTGCTCTGACTGTCTCTTGCAGCTTAGGCTACGAGAGGCATTCGAATGGTATCTGTTCTTCTGACAGACATTGAGCGCACGGTTCAGGCGGCCTTGATACGCCACGGGGCTGGTGCTTTTGCTGCTGCCGAAGTGGCGCGTGCGGTGGCTCGCGCCGAAGCGACAGGCAACCGGATTTGCGGGCTGTACTATCTGGAAAGCTATTGCGCGCAGTTGCAAACGGGCCGCGTGCAAGGTGACGTGGTACCTGTTGTGACAGCCGCGCGCCCTGCGGCCATTCATGTGGACGCACTTTTTGGTTTTGCTCAGCCCGCGTTTGCCTATGCCCTTGCCCCATCGTTGGATGCTGCGCGCCAGTTTGGCGTGGCAACGCTCGCCGTTGGTCATGCGCACACTTGCACGTCGTTGGGGTATTTCACCGAACAGATTGCGCAAGCCGGGATGATCGGTATCGGCATGACAAATGCCTCGCCTATCGTCGCACCTCCTGGGGGTAAATCGCGCATAATTGGCACCAACCCTATCGCCTTTTCCGTCCCAGATGGGCAAGGCGGATTGGCGTTGCAGTTTGATCAATCCACCACCACCGTGGCCTTGGGTAAAATCACCATGGCCAAAGCCGCGGGGGAGAGCATTCCAGAAGGTTGGGCGTTGGATGCGGCAGGCAATCCCACAACGGACCCGTCAGAGGCACTGGCAGGATCACTCGTGTCTATGGGAGGATACAAGGGCTGGGGGTTTGGTCTGATGGCAGAGCTTTTGGCCGCTGGTATGACCGGAGGTGTGCTGAGCCATGATGTGAAGCCGCTGAAAGCGCCTGAAGGACCGCCACATGATCTTGGCCAGTTCTATATCTTGATCGATCCCAGCGCCTCTGGTGCATTTTCCGACCGCTTAGCCAGCTTGGCAGCACTTGTTGAGGCAGAAGAGGGCGGGCGCATGCCGGGCCAAAACCGTGTGATCCACGATCCTGCAGATGTGGACGCCGCCGCTTGGGCACAGGCGCAGGACCTTGCAGGTTTGCAATGCTAGGGCGGGCAGGTATCGCGCCCTAGGGTCAGGATCCTAGGCTTGCTGCGTCAACCAAACCCCAGCCGCCATAAGTGCGATTCCCCCCATGCGGGTTGCAGTCAGCGCCGTCGGTTGGGCACCAAATAGCCCAAACTGATCAATCGCAGCGGCGCTGATCAACTGTCCCAAAAGCACAAAAAACACCGCATTTCCAACTCCGAATTTTGGCGCAATGTAGGTAATGGAGATCACGTAAAACGCGATTAGGACACCCGCCAGAAGTAGGTGTTTAGGGGCTTCAGCGACCCGGTTTAGTCCATGTGCACCGGTGGCGGCAAACACGATCAAAGCGGAAGCCAATGCCATAACAAAAAGGACGACAGCCGCTGCGGCAGGACTGCCTAAGCGTCCACCAAGCGCAGCGTTTAGCGCTGCAAGTATAGGAATGCCGATCCCAGCCGACAGCATAATTAGCGCATAATGTGGCATGGGGAGTTTCCTTTCCTAGAGCGCCCGACCTTAAACATGATTCACCAATTCCCTGTCATGCTACGCATTCTCGGGACATTGGCGATACCTGGTATTTCAGGTTAACGGTCGGACGCTTTAAACCAAAGGCTGACGACACGTCCGCCTTACGGTTTTGCACTGATGTGTCAGCCGCAGATGCCATTGATTTCCACGCCGTCCCAAGGCAGGCGCACATCAGATTGGCGCGATTGGGGCAGGGCCGCAACAGGCATAGCTTGGGCGATCAAAGCGTGCAGACGCTTTGTGCGGGGGGCTTGTGGGGCCAATGCACGGCAACAAACAAACTCCTCAACGATGGACCCTTGTTGTTCAAAACCGAACTCTGAAAACTGACGTTCCTGCGAAATATCAAACAAGTAAGGGTCATCGCTGAATGTATGTTCGGTCGCCGCTTTTAGCGGTGAATATCCTGTCACCTTGCGGTTTTGCCATTGCCAGATATGAGTCAGCTCATGCGCGAGCAACATTGCGGCGATCAAATTGATCTCTTGCGGGTAGTCCGAGACGTAATCATCCAAATACCAGTCTTTGTCGAACAACACATGGTTCCAAAGCGCCACAGCGGCAGGCTTGGCTGTTACGATCTCGTCCTTGGCCGGGGGCAGGATCAGTTCGCGGCACGTGGTGCGCGGGCGGGCTTTGCGCCGGAATGTAACGGCCCGCGTCGGTGCACCGTCTACAAGGCGCGCACGCTTTATGTCCAAGGCGTCACCGTGAATGGTGGCGGAAAAGGCGATCTCAGCTTCGGTCAGGGGACGACCACAGCTGGCAACCAGAAAGAGGATGAGAAAAGCGCGCATAATCATAAACACAGTAGGCGGTGGAACGGCGCGCGGTTCAAGACCAAAAGCGATAGAGCAATTGTAAACAAAATGTGGTTGGCGCTCAAAAGCGCGGCTGACGGCAGTTCACATAAGGATGCGCGGCATACGAACACGTATGTTTGGTGGTATTCTTGCAGGTTGTGTTCACACCGCCGTCGCGCGACTGTGAGCGGGGGTGATAGTACTGGGACTATCTGTATCAATTTTTCATGCCTACGGTAGTTGCATAGCCGCGGAGACTATCTCTGCGGCAAACACCGCAGGTCAGCTTCACTCAAGGCTGCGTCTGCTTGGAAAGGAACTAACAGATGGAAAAAGTCATCATTCCCACAGTTTTTGGATTTGCCAGCATGATGGGCCTTTGGGCCGTGGTCGGCGCGCTGGTTTAAATCCGCAGAAACTGTTGCCCGGTGCGTAGATATTCCGGGCGACAACACAGCGGCGGCAAGCTCTTGGTGCATCTCGTGCCCCGGATGTGCTAGATTGCCGCCGCTACAAGGCCCTAAAGAGGCCTCGTTTTGGTAAACCTCCGTTAACTTTTGAAACGCATCTTAATGACATCACGAACGCGTATTTTGTTCGGGTATGTTCTTAAAGAGTGCGTTGGTATTGGTTTTCCAATAAAGAAGTTAATGGTTACTAAGGTTGGCGAGGGCGAAATGCCCTCGCCGTTTTTTTGTCGGCTAGGCCGCAGGCGACGGGATTAACGGATCCTGAACCTAATTCTGGCAATGCACGCAAAGATACTGATCGTAACTTGTGTGGGGGCGAGCTGTTTTTAGTAAATTTTTTCAGTTTGTTATTAAACATCCAATTCTTCAACAAACCGCGCATTCTCTTGAATGTATTGAAAACGCATTTCCGGTTTCTTGCCCATCAACCGCTCCACCAGATCAACTGTCTCACCCGGCTCATCGTCATCAATCGTCACACGAACTAATTTCCGGGTGGCCGGGTTCATGGTCGTGTCTTTCAAATCCTTCGCGTCCATCTCGCCCAGACCTTTAAAGCGCGACACGTCGATCTTGCCCTTACCGCCCAGACCGCTTTCCATGTGCGCGTTCTTTTCGGCCTCGTCCAAACAATACACCCGCCGCGCGCCTTGGGTCAGGCGGAACAGAGGCGGACAGGCGAGGTACAAGTGACCCGCGTCGATCATCGGGCGCATTTGGGTAAAGAAGAACGTCATCAGCAGCGCCGCGATATGCGCGCCGTCCACATCCGCATCCGTCATGATGATAACTTTGTCATAGCGCAGATCATCGACGTTGAACTTGGCGCCCAAGCCCACACCCAGCGCTTGGGTCAGGTCCGAAATTTCGGCGTTGGACCCCAACTTGCCTGAGGCAGCACCAAGCACGTTTAGGATCTTGCCGCGCAGGGGCAGCAATGCTTGGGTCTTGCGGTCGCGCGCCATTTTGGCCGATCCACCAGCGGAGTCGCCCTCAACGATAAATAACTCAGTCCCTTCGCGGGATTTGTTCGAACAGTCCGTCAACTTGCCCGGCAAGCGCAGCTTTTGCGTGGCTGTCTTGCGAGACGTTTCCTTTTCCTGCCGACGGCGCAGGCGCTCTTCGGCGCGCAGCACAAGGAAATCAAGGATAGCACCTGCCGATTTGGTGTCTGCGGCAAGCCAGTTGTCAAAGTGGTCGCGCACGGAGTTTTCGACCATGCGCTGCGCATCAACTGTGGCCAGACGGTCTTTGGTTTGACCCACAAATTCCGGCTCGCGGATGA
This sequence comes from uncultured Rhodobacterales bacterium, assembly GCA_964544035.1. Lineage (GTDB taxonomy): Bacteria > Pseudomonadota > Alphaproteobacteria > Rhodobacterales > Rhodobacteraceae > Tateyamaria. The sequence continues at coordinate 4,154 of CAZJAW010000072.1, read as the reverse complement.
AACAGGACACAAGTGCACCGGCTCCGGTGATCAAATCCTCACGTGTTATGGTCGAGGCTTTGCGGTTGTTCACCAATTCACCGTAGGCCTTGATGCCTTTAAGGATCGCGGCCCAGAACCCGGCCTCGTGCGTGCCACCTTCTGGAGTGGGGACGGTGTTACAATATGACTGGATGAAGCCATCACGCGCAGGTGTCCAGTTGATCGCCCATTCGACTTTGCCCGGTACCTTGAATTTGTCGAAGGTGACAGCACCTGCAAAAGGCGCATCAGAATAGGTGGTGGCACCAGCCATCACTTCGTTCAGGTAATCCGCCAAGCCGCCGGGAAAATGAAATGTCGCTTCGGTTGGTGTATCGCCATCTTCGATCGCGGTCTTCCAGCGGATTTCGACGCCGGAAAACAAATAGGCCTTGGAACGGGCCATTTTGAACAAGCGCGCAGGCTTGAGTTTGAGCGAGCCAAAGATCTCTGCGTCGGGGTGGAAGGTCACCGCTGTGCCGCGCCGATTTGGGGCCGCGCCGACTTTCTCCAGTTTGCCTTGGGGCAGACCGCGTGAAAACTCCATGGCATAAAGTTCGCGGTTGCGGGCCACTTCGACGCGCAAGTGATCCGACAGGGCGTTCACAACAGATGATCCAACCCCGTGAAGACCGCCGGATGTCTCATAAGAATCGCCTGAAAATTTGCCACCTGCGTTTAGTGTGCAAAAGATGATCTCAAGTGCGCTCTTGCTTGGGTCTTTGGGGTGCGGATCCGTCGGGATGCCGCGCCCGTTGTCGCGTACAGAGACATGGCCGTTCTCATGCAATTCGACTTCGATCCATGTGGCGTGGCCTGCGACGGCTTCGTCCATAGAGTTGTCGATGATTTCAGCGACCATATGATGCAAGGCGCGGTCGTCTTTGCCGCCGATATACATGCCCGGGCGCAGCCGGACGTGCTCCATATCTTCAAGCACCTGAATGGAAGAGGCATCATAGTCCGAGGCCTTGGCGGCCCCGCTCAACAGGTCGGTCATGGCAGCTGCTCTTTTTTGTTGGTTTGGTAGAGTATGGCAGACAGACATTTGCGGGGAAAGGGGGGTGCGACGTCTTGATTAAGTTGCAGCGCATAAGAAAAAGGCGGGCCAAGGCCCGCCTTACGTTGGTTTCACTAAGATGACCGCTTAGCTTTTTGTTTTGCGGCGGCGCATGACGCCCATACCGCCCACTGCGGTCAAAAGCATCAGCCCAGCAGCAGGCAGTGGTACTGGTGCGATCTGGGCCGTGAAAAGGAAATCGTTTGCGCCAGGGTTGGATTGTACCCAGCCTGTACCTTCGAACCCTGTGAACGGGCGGTCTGCAAGTGCATCAAGACCGAAAAGGAAGTATACGCCAGCAAGTGGGCCGGACGTCCTTTGGGATGTGCCCAGTTCAAGGTCGGTTCCATCAATGCCTGCGCCAGAGAGAACCCCAGAGCCATTCCCGGCCCTATCCACAAAACCGCCGCCGCCAAGATCGGTTAGACCAGTCAGCGTGTAGTTGATGTCGAATGTGCTACCAGTCAAAGAGCTTGGCAGGCTTTCGACCACGGTGCCGGCGATAACGGCCACACCTGTGACATCATTGTATGTCAGTGTGGTGTTTCCGTTGCTAAACGAAAAGAAACGCGGGTCCGGCAGCTCACGGTCAAGACGCAGGCCATAGTCAAACGACGACGATAAGGCGCCATCAGGGTGATCGCCTAACTGGTAAACGAATGTGGCCGCTTGCGAGGCAGTCGCAGCGGTCAGAGTGATTGCCGCAGCAGCAACTGCAATCATTGGTTTTTTCACAACAGGTCCTCATCATTAAAACTTATGAAGGCCTAACTGTGCCAACCTGTTGAGGGAAATACGAGTGGTATTCCGCTGATGAGCCCTGTCCTCGCGCCAGAGTCTTAACAGTTGATTAATTAAATCAGTGGGTTGCCGCCATATTTTGGGCAAAAAAAAGGCATATTTGTTGAGCCGTTTTTTGTAGACAATTGGTTTGAAATCAGAAGATTGGCTCAAAAAACTACCCAAGGTGGTACATTTTGGCGGTATTTTCCCTCAAGGTTGCGAAATTTGCGAATCGAGTCTGTAGCGTATGGTGCTCAAATATGACCAAAAAACGACCTCAATTTGGCCATCGTGCCTCCAACTCTCCTGCAGCCATCTGCTCGTCGATGACCCGGCGATAGTGTTTCATACTGTGATCGGGCCCAAAGACCGAGCTTTTGGCTCGAGCGCGGTGAACGTGCCCCATATGGTGAAAGCTTGTGGGTAAATCGCAGACCGTGTCGTCGTCGCGATTGATGCACAAGCACAGCTCAGAATGTTTGATCGTGCCCGAACTGCGGCGCGGGCGCGGGGCTGCAAAGCCGATACCCGGAACACCATAGCTGCGCACAAGAATTTGGGTTGCGGCGGCCCCCAGCGAGTGCCCGATGATGTATTTCGGGCGTAGGTTTTCACGCTCAAGCCATGCAAAAATCACCTGTGCGAAACGCAAAAAACCTTGATGCCAGATCGTGCGCGAGGCCCCAGCTTCAGTGGTGTCGTCGTTTAAGCGATAGAGTTTGCCGCCAATATTGAGCACACGCAGGTTGAACTTAAGGTAGTCGGCGACTGAATTGCTGCCCGGAATCAATAGGATGTCGCCTTTAAGGAACAAGGCTTGCACGTCATCTTCGTCCAGTTCTGCACGTATCGCGACTGCTAGGGAGTCGTTTTTTCGCCCCTCATAAGAGGCTTCGGCCATCTGTGCGGCCAATTTGATGTCATAGCTATGGGTCATCTTAAATTTCTTTTTTCAATACCTGCGACCATAGTGTGAAACGGAAAATTTTGCAAATGTTAACCCAGCCAGTCGCCGATAATCTGCGCTATGCGTTCAGGTTTCTGGTGCAGCAGCCAATGGTCTGCACCGGGCACAAAGGCACGTTTCAGATCGGGGGCAAACTCTTCCAATCCTTCGGTCGAGACAGGCAGGAGGGCCGTATCGCCGTCACCCCAGATCAGCAGGTGTGGGCATTGGACACGCAGTCGCTCAAGCGGCAAATCGGGCATCGCCACAGGTGTACCGGGGTCGGCCACGATCAAAGGCGAGGCGCGATACCAATTGATCATGCCGCCCAATCCTGATTGCCGCCATATGTTCTTTTGAGCCTCTAACGTGTCGCCTGTCAGCCAACTCATATCCATATGGGCTGAAAACAGCTGCATCAGTCGGGCAAAATCGTCTTGAGCCAGCACGTCTTCAGATCCGGCGCGCCGCAGCGTGTTGATATATTGCGACGCCGTTGACTGTGCCCCGCCCGCAGCCATCGCGCGCTGGAACGGGACCGGGTGAACACCATTGGCAATGATCAGATGGCTGACCAAGTCGGGCCGCGATGTCGCCAGCCCATAGGCGACTGACGCGCCCCAATCATGGCCCATGACGATCACTGGGCCATCTGTGCCAATCAGATGCACCACGTCACCCACCAGCTTACCCATCGAGTAGTCGCGCACATTTTCCGGTGTGTAACTGGCGCCGTAACCACGTTGATCAGGTGCAATGCAATGATAGCGATCAGCAAGCTGGGAGGCCAATTCATCCCACGCCCCGCCGTATTCCGGGAAACCGTGTAACATCAGTATTTTAGGGGAGTTCTCTAAACCCCATTCGCGCACCGTAAAGTCGTTGCCATCCAATGTGCGGGTGGACAGGCGCATCACTCGCCCGCCGCTTTCGTTTCAAACTGCAACCCTTTGGCAGTGCGCGGCGCAAAGCCTTTCCAATAGGTGTGGTCTTCGGTCGGTTTCCCATCATCATCCAAATCCGCCACGCCGTCCGCAGAATTGGGGACCAATTCCAGATAGGATGCCATTTCGGTCTCGCCCTTTAGGTGCGCACCCATAAAGGCTGTCGCAAAGTGCTGCGCGATGTTGTTCATGCGAATGGTGTCCCAAACGGCATCTGAATAGTGTTCAAATGGTGAAAAACCCAGCTTCTCGGAGGGTCCCCAAGCTTCTGCCGGGGCAGGCATCGGGGCGGCTGCGTTGTGGTTGGCATACTTATAGGTCAAAAGGTGGCGCCCTATGCCCACAGCCCCGTCAAAGACACCACGCATGGCGTCATAAACGGACACATCATCGTCGCTTC
>CAZJAW010000071.1:0-9024 GCA_964544035.1 uncultured Rhodobacterales bacterium | reverse complement strand
GTACTATTTGCCACCGTTACCTTTGCCTCGCACTTTCTGTTCCCGTCGGTGCGCTGGTTCTTTCGCCGCCGTCTTGAGCGTGCAGTGAAGAAGCTGAACAAACGCCTGACACGTCCGATTGAACCGTTCAAGCTGGCGCGGCGCCACGACATGATCCAGCGCATCATTTATGATCCCGAGGTGACGCGAGCCATCGTGACCCATGCGCGGCGTAACGATGTTCCGGAAAACGTGGCCTTTGAAAAAGCGCGTCGATATGCGCGGGAAATCGTGCCTAGCTTTTCTGCTTTTGCCTATTTCGGCTTTGGCACCCGCGCTGCGCGATGGTTGGCCAATGCGCTGTATGACGTGCGCACCAGTGCGAACAATACGACCATCGTGAAACAGATCGATCCCGAGGCCGCTGTGGTGTTTGTCATGAACCATCGCAGCAATATGGATTACGTATTGGTCACCTATCTTGCTGCGCGTGCCTCTGCATTAAGTTACGCCGTCGGAGAATGGGCGCGGGTGTGGCCGCTGAGCCTGCTGATCAAAGCAATGGGCGCATATTTTATCCGCCGCAAGTCGCGTGGCCAACTCTATCGCAAAGTTCTGGCGCGGTATGTGCAGATGGCGCTGCAAGGGGGCGTGACCCAAGCGATTTTCCCCGAAGGCGGGCTAAGCGTGAATGGCCGGTTGATGCCTCTCAAGATGGGATTGATATCCTATGCAGTCGACGGGTTTGACCCAGAAGAGCGCGACATAGTTTTTGTACCTGTTTCGATCAATTACGACCGGGTGCTCGAAGACCGGGTGCTGATCGCGGCGGACCAACGCGGCGACCGTCGGTTTGGCGCGCGTATCACTGTCGTCATGGGCGCGATCCTGCGTTTGCTCTGGAGTTGGGTGCGACGGCGTTATCGCAAGTTCGGCGTGGCCTCAGTGGCATTTGGCGAACCGCTGTCACTGGCCAGTTTTGATGCAGACGGGGATATCGATCAACTCGCGGAGACCTTGCGGAGCCGAATAAACGACGTGACGCCTGTTTTAAGCGTGCCGCTGGTGTCGCGCGTGTTGCTGAATGCAAAAGCGCCGTTGAGCCAGGAGGATTTGGTCATGCATGTTCAGAATGTAATGCCGCCGAATAGAACGCTTGGGCCGACGCCAACGCCAGACATCGCGCGGGCCTGCCGGGATATGGAGCAACGGGGAATGATCAAAGGCTCAAGCAAAGGTTGGTCCATGGTGCCGCAAGAGCGTGCGCTGATACAATATTATGCGAACTCCATTGCTGAATTGTATCCCGGCTGCCCACCCTTTGAGAATGCTGCGCGCGCAAAGTCATAAAATTACAAAAATTATACCAAAAGTGTTGCAATATTTCGCGACGCGTCCTATCCACCGATCAGAAGTCGCAATTCTGCACTGCGGCGCAAATTTTTTGATCCGGAGGCGGACATGGCACTCGACACAAGCATCCTATCCTATGAGGCCCCTGAAAAAGACCTGTATGAAATGGGGGAAATTCCTCCGATGGGTTATGTCCCTAAACAAATGTATGCATGGGCTATTCGGCGCGAACGCCACGGTGAACCTGACACTGCCATGCAACTGGAAGTGATCGATGTGCCGGAATTGGACAGCAATGAAGTGCTGGTCTTGGTTATGGCAGCCGGAATTAACTACAATGGCGTCTGGGCGTCACTTGGGACTCCGATTAGCCCGTTTGACGGGCATGGCCAGCCGTTTCACATCGCAGGCTCGGATGCGTCCGGCATCGTTTGGGCTGTAGGTGACAAAGTTAAGCGATGGAAAGTCGGCGACGAGGTCGTGATCCACTGCAACCAAGATGACGGAGATGACGAGCACTGCAATGGTGGTGATCCGATGTATTCTGATAGCCAGCGCATTTGGGGCTACGAGACGCCTGATGGGTCGTTCGCGCAGTTCACAAATGTGCAAGCGCAACAGCTCATGCCACGCCCCAAGCACCTGACTTGGGAAGAAAGCGCATGCTACACGCTGACGCTTGCCACGGCCTATCGGATGTTGTTCGGGCACGAGCCGCACGACCTAAAGCCGGGTCAAAACGTTTTGGTTTGGGGCGCGTCTGGCGGTCTGGGGTCATATGCGATCCAATTGATCAACACAGCAGGGGCAAACGCCATTGGCGTTATCTCGGACGAAAGCAAGCGTGATTTTGTCAAGGAACTGGGTGCCAAAGGTGTCATCAACCGAAAGGATTTTAACTGCTGGGGTCAACTCCCTGCGGTTGGCACGCCTGAATACAACGACTGGTTCAAAGAGGCACGCAAGTTCGGCAAGGCGATTTGGGACATTACTGGCAAAGGCGTGAACGTCGATATGGTGTTCGAACATCCCGGCGAGTCAACGTTCCCTGTGTCGACCTTTGTGTGCAAAAAGGGTGGGATGGTTGTGATCTGTGCTGGCACAACGGGCTACAATCTGACCTTTGATGTGCGGTACATGTGGATGCACCAAAAACGCCTGCAAGGCAGCCACTTTGCGCATCTCAAGCAGGCCAGTGCCGCCAACAATCTGATGGTTGAACGCCGTCTTGATCCATGTATGTCGGAAGTTTTTGCGTGGGATGATCTGCGTGAGGCGCACATGAAAATGCTACGCAACGAACATAAACCCGGCAACATGTCCGTGTTGGTTCAAGCGCCGAAGACTGGCCTGCGGACTTTAGAGGATACGTTAGAAGCGCGTCGTTAACTCCACCACATGTTTAAGGTGATCATGGACGCCCGCGAATCGCCCTTAGGCGTTGCGGGCGTCTTTTTTGTTTAGCGGCATTTGTTTACCATCAATGAGTTAAAAATTGGCACCTCACCATTTCTGGGGAGTAGAAATAGGTGAATTTTCAAATGAAACGCATGCATGCTAAGGTTGTGTTAATGATTCATTAACTACTTGGAAGCGAGTCTGAGCATGAGAAGTGACTGGATACTAGACGTTCTAACGGACCTCAAGACGTTTGCCCGCGCCAACAATATGCCGGTTTTGGCAGAACAGTTGGATGACTCCGCGATCGTCGCGATGGCCGAGATCGCCGCGATGAAGGATGTGAACAATGCTCAGGGCCATGACGGCAACTCAGCCGTTGGATCTCATTTTGGAGGAGCTGGAACAAGCTGAAGAGCTTGGGGCGCTTCAAATTGCGATCGAGGCGCTCCGCGATCACTATGGAATTGATCATGTGGTTTACCATTGGGTCGATTCAGCGGGCGAACAATACGGATGCGGGACGTATTCGGACGTTTGGAAGCGGCGCTATCTTGACCAAAATTACCTGAGGGTCGATCCCGTCATTATCGGGTGCTTCCAACGCTTTCATCCGGTCGACTGGAAACGGTTGGACTGGTCCAGTAAGGCGGCGCGCGCCTTTCACGCCGAAGCCATTGCAAACGGGGTTGGCAATCAAGGATTTTCCGTTCCAATCAGAGGGCCGAACGGACAATTTGCACTTTTTACTGTCAGTCACTCATGCGACGATCCAACTTGGGCAGAATGGACCAATACCCACCGACGCGACCTGATCTTGATTGCCCACTACTTTAACGAAAAAGCACTCGACTTCGAACCCGATCGGGCCCCTGAACAAGGCCAAGCCCTGAGCCCACGGGAGGTGGATGCTATGACGCTGTTGGCCGTGGGATACAGCCGCGCACAGGTGGCCGACACGCTGTCGATCTCGGAACACACTTTGCGCGTTTACATTGAAAGCGCACGCTTCAAGTTAGGAGCGATGAACACCACTCACGCGGTCGCCCGTGCCATGAGCCGGGGATTGATTGTGGTGTGAAAGATCCTGTTGCGGCTGCGCGGCATTCACCGCGCGTTTGCATGTACAGTCATTAACGTACGCGTCGGTAGTACTCGAGTCATACCTGCCCAGGTCTGACAAGGAGTACAAAAATGCTGCGTTATGTATATGCCTCTGATCTTGAAGATCACCCCAAACTTGCCGCCACTATGTTTCGCGATCGCGCGGATCAATTCAAAACCCGCCTTGGATGGGATGTGACAGTTGACGAAGACGGATTTGAACGCGACGAATATGACGGCCTGAACCCGCTTTATGTCATTTGGGAGGAACCGGACGGGAGCCATGGCGGGTCTATGCGGTTTTTGCCAACGACGGGCCGCACAATGGTGAACGATCATTTTGGCGACCTGATTTCAGGGCCCATCAACAGCCCATCCATTTGGGAATGTACGCGGTTTTGCTTGACCCGTGGGGCTGGCAGCCATGTGGCCGCAGCCCTGATGTTGGGCGGAGGTGAAATCATGCAGAACTTTGGTGTCGAGCATTTTGTCGGCGTCTTTGATGCGCGGATGGTGCGGATCTACCGCATGATTGGGTCTTCTCCGGATGTACTGGGCAGCGCTGGAACAGGACGCGATCAGATCAGTGTTGGTTTGTGGCATTTCGACCCTTCTGCGGCAGAAAAAGTGGCGGATCGCGCAGGGGTGCCGTTGGAGCGTTCTCGCCAATGGTTCGATCGCGCATTTGGGGCGCGTCCCGAGGGGAAATTCGCGCTTAGCGCATAGGCGCTTGCGAAACTACTCGGTGCATTGCTGTCGCTCTGATAATTTAAGGGGTTGATCGCTATCACGCTGGTCCACGGCGCGGCGCCCCTGTAGGGTCGCGCCATGACCACAACTCTGGCCCTTTCCGACGATCAGGCGATTGCTTTTGACACCGTAACAGACATGTTGCGCAGCGCAGGTATTGATCTGGACGACTCGTTGCTGATGCCGCCAAAATCAACCGCCGCGTCTGTCATGGCGATCACCGGCAAGGCGGGATCGGGCAAGACATTGTTGTTGGCCGAGCTGTATAAAGCTTTAGAAAACGCCGGTGTCGACATCGTCTCTGGCGATTATGAATCACGCAAAAAGCGCGACAAACGTACTCTTGCGATCCTTGCGCCCACGAACAAGGCGGCCAGCGTATTGCGGTTTCGCGGCGTGCCTGCAACGACGATCCACCGCATTCTTTATACACCGGTCTATGACCCGGAATACGAACGCATCGCCGAGTGGCTTGCTGGCAATGGCGAACGGCCAGAGGTCGAAGGCCTGACAGAACAGGCGCTGGATCGGGCTTTTGGGTTTTACCAGAATAACAAATCCATTCCCGGCGCTTTGGCAGCGGCTGGGCTGCGCGGTTCAGATTTTATCACGGGTTGGAAACGGCGCGAAGAGCCACTGGATGTCGGATTTATCGACGAGTCTTCGATGTTGGATGACAAACAATTCGAAGACCTCAAGGAAATTTTCCCGACGCTGTTGCTGTTTGGCGATCCTGCGCAGTTGGCCCCGGTGAAACAGTCGGGCACCATGGTGTTTGATCAACTGCCAGCACCACGCGTACTGAACCTTAGCCGTGTGCACCGGCAGGCGGCGGACAATCCTATCCTTGATTTAGCGCATGCGCTTGGTGATCCAGAGCTTGAGTTTCATACATTCGAGAAGATGATCGAAGATACGGCCAAACGGGACGAACGCGTGGTTTGGGGTCAGCGGGTCGAAGTGGACTTGATGGCGCGCAGCCCCGTTCTGGTGTGGCGCAACAACACGCGCATCCGGTTGATCAACGCTTTTCGCAATGTGCACGGTGCACCCCAAGACGCCTTGCTGGAAGGGGAGCCGCTCATTTGTGACGGGCTCGAACTGCCACTAAAGCACCGTAAGAAACGGTTGGACCTCGAAGCGCGGGGCTTAATCAAAGGCGCTCAGGTGATTTATCTGGGTGAAGGACGCAAACCCGGCTTTTCACGCTTGCATGTGATGGGGGCCGAGGATCCGCAAGTTTCTGCGGCCTCCATCGTGAAGATCGAAAAGCCCGACGAAGAAGAGCCATTTATACCCTTTGCTGCCCGCATGGGGGCGACGTTTTTGCATGGTGCGGCCGTCACGATTCATAAAGCGCAAGGCAGCCAATGGGATACTGTACAAGTGTTCGCGCCAGACCTTTTTGTTGCAGCGCGCATGGGGCGTAGCGAAGCGGGACAACCGCTTTGGAAACGCCTTGCCTATGTGGCGATAACGCGCGCGCAGGATAGGCTGATCTGGGTGGTGCGCAATCGTTTGGCTAAGCCGACTGGCCCGCTTACCGTTGACGATCTGCGCAGCACGCCCGCCGCGCCTTTGACGCTGGATGCGCAGGACCTCGACGTCTAAGAGCGGTAAAGACGATTAACCCAAAATTTTACAGCGCAACTTAGTTGCGGAGCATTGAAAACGCAGCGGACGCGCCCCAACCTGCAATCACCGCGATGGCCAAAGACATCAGACCATAAAAAAACGGTTGCTCTCGGCTAAGGCTGAACAACCAGCGTTCCAATCCGACTTTGCGCACATCGATACTGGTTTCATAGTCCGCCACGACTTCCCCGTCGCGGGTCAAAAAGATGCGTGTCGCATAAGAGCCTTCGTTCAATGCGGCGGGCAACTCGATACGTCCGCGAAACAAGGTTTGCTCGTCCACAACGACTTGATTTTCCCGCAATTGGTAGAGTTGGGCCTGGGTGCGGATGCGGATCAGAGCTTCGGTGAACGTGGAGGCGTCAGCGATCGTCATGGGTGCACCGACTGAACGGATCGCGCGGGGGACCGAAATGCGATACCGCAAATCTTCGGTGTCGCGCAGCACGTCTCGGAGCAGGCCACTGGTCGCGACGGCGTAAAAGCTTGGCGCGCGATCGACTTCGACAGCATCTGTGTTCACCCAGACACCAAGCCGCCTTTCCTTGCGCCGCACAGTGACCGGAACTGAAGGGCCGGCAACCGTTACGATAACCTCCAACTCAGGGCCATCTGGCACCGGTTTTTCGCGTTTGACGGCGCCAAAGACCAAAATTTCTGATCCGTTGAAGCTTGTCGTGATCGCAATTTCATCCTGGCTTAGGCCAAGAACGACGCTTTCAGCCCAGGCGGGCAGGGCCAAAAGCAGGAAAGGCAAAATCCAGCGCATCAGTGCCCTCCTGCCGCAGCGATATTGTAAAGCTCGGACGGTGTTACCAAAAGATCAAAGGCCAGTTTGCCGCAGACCGCCAACACCATGATGGCAAGCAGAATGCGCAACTGTTCGGCCTTCATTTTGACGCCGATACGTGTGCCGATCTGTGCTCCGATCACGCCGCCTACAAGCAGTAAAACTGCGAGCACAACGTCGACAGTGAAGTTTGTCGTTGCGTGCAGCATCGTTGTAAATGCAGTGACAAAGATGATCTGAAACAGCGACGTTCCGACGACGACCTTTGTTGGCATGCCAAGCAAATAGATCATCGCAGGCACCATGATAAACCCGCCTCCGACGCCCATGATTGCGGCAAGAATTCCGACAATTAAGCCCACCAAAAGTGGCGGAATAACCGAGATATAAAGCCCCGATACCCGGAACCGCATCTTAAAAGGGAGCTTGTGAATCCAGTTGTGTTTCTTGCGCGCGGGTGGCGCGCCACGCTTTGTGTTGCGGATCGCATTCAGCGATTCCACAAACATCAATGAACCGATCACTCCAAGGAAAAGAACGTAGCAAAGCTTGACCAGAAGATCGACCTGACCTTGCGCTTTGAGGTAGTTGAACACCACAACACCAAGGGCCGCACCAACCAATCCGCCAACCAGCAGGACACTGCCCATCCTAAGATCCACCGTCTTTCGCTTAAGATGCGCAAGCACGCCGGAAAAGGATGAAGCCACGATCTGGTTGGCTTCTGTTGCCACGGCCACAGCCGGAGGGATGCCAATAAAAAACAAAAGCGGCGTCATCAAAAATCCGCCGCCCACACCAAACATACCGGAAAGGATGCCCACCAGTCCGCCCAAGCCCAATAGCAGGAAGGCGTTGACCGAAACCTCGGCAATGGGAAGGAAGATTTGCATGGACCCTCTTTGCCGCGCACGCAAACTTAAATCAAGGCGTCTCGCCGCCGTGCAGCGAACTGGTGTGAACAGCGGCGGGAAACTGGCCTTATTCTATGCGGATTTAATGCAGCATGCCTTTAACGTTCCTTAACATAGGGCTCACCACCAGCACGTGGCGGGATGGCCTTGCCGACAAAGCCCGCCAGAATGACCACTGTCAGAATGTAGGGCAGCGCATCCAGCAATTGCACCTGCACCTTAAAGCCTAAGGCCCCTTCAATGATGTCAGGGCGCAGCGCGATTGCTTGTAGATACCCAAAAAGTAGCGTGGCCCAAAGCGCGTGCCATGGGCGCCATTTGGCAAAGATCAGTGCGGCCAGCGCGATGAAACCGCGCCCAGCTGTCATGTCTTTGACAAATCCGGCTTGTAGGCCTGTTGCCAGATAGGCGCCCGCAATCCCACACAACACACCGCAAATGCCGACGGCCGCAAAACGCAATCCGATGACGGACACACCGGCAGTGTCCACAGCCGCAGGGTTTTCGCCGACGGCGCGCAAGCGCAGACCGAACCGTGTTCTAAACAGGATGTACCACGTGCCCGGCACGCACAGCAGGGCGATGTATACAAGGACTGAGTGCCCCGAGATCAGTTCGGAATAAATTGGGCCAAAGACGGGGACTGTGCTGAGCGCGTCCGCAAAGGGCAGGGTAACCCCTTCGAACCGTGCGCCGCCCACAAGCGATGGGGTGCGTCCACCTTGTTGGAACCAGCTTTGCGCGATGAGAACCGTCAACCCTGCCGCCAGAAAGTTAATTGCCACGCCGGAAATCAGTTGGTTGCCGCGAAAGGTAATAGAGGCGACGCCGTGCAGCAAAGCAAGTGCGAGCGACGCGCCAATTCCAGCCAATAGCCCGATCCAGACAGACCCCGTCAGGGCAGCCACGGCCGCCGAAAAGAACGCGGCGGCCAGCATTTTGCCTTCAAGTCCAATGTCGAAAATACCACCGCGTTCGGAAAAAAGGCCAGCGAGGCAGGCCAACAGCAAAGGTGTGGCAAAGCGGACAGCCGTATCAAGAACGGACAGATCAAAGAGCGAAAAGAAACTCATCAGCCTTACTCCGCCGCTTGTGGTTTAG
>CAZJAW010000070.1:0-9102 GCA_964544035.1 uncultured Rhodobacterales bacterium | reverse complement strand
GTCCGATGCGGCAGGTGCGCGCAGGATCAGGCGATCCGTTGTCAGGGTGGGGAGCGTCGTCACAGGCCCAACTCCTGTACTGGCGCGCCGTCTAGAACGGGGCGCGTAAAGGTGCGGTCATAGCTGAGGATGCAGCCGGTTTCTGTGGCGTGCTTATAGGCCTTTCGGCAATCGGCGTCGGCGGCCATTTCCGTGCGATATGTTTCGTAAGCCGCCAAGGAGGGGAACGAAAACATCGCCCACGCTTTGTTGTTGGCCCCTTCATGAGGCAGGAAATAACCGTGGTGTGTGCCGCCCATCGCGTTCACGAGGTGAATCCATGCCCGTGCATAGACCTCGAACGCCTCGACCTTTGCTGGGTCGATCACATATGTGATGGTCGCAGTGATCACTTCTTTTTCCCGAACCCGCTCAGGCCGGGGGGCAGGCCCATGCCGCCGCCCAGACCGGGCATACCACCGGGCATTTTGCTGCCAAGTTGTTTGGCTGCCGCTTCAAGCTGGGCTTGGTCCATGCCTTCGGCGCCGGGCAAGCCGCCCTTGCCGCCCATCATGCCGGCCAGCGCCTTTTTCATCATGCCGCCTTTGCCTTTGCCAAGCTTTTTCATCATGTCCGACATCTGGCGGTGCATTTTCAGAAGCTTGTTCAGGTCGGAGACTTCCATGCCAGATCCGCGCGCAATGCGTTTTTTGCGGCTGGCTTGCAAAATCTGCGGCGCGGCGCGTTCTTTTTTGGTCATCGAGCTGATCATAGCGATCTGCTGTTTCAGGATCTTGTCGTCAAAGCCTGCGTTTTTAACCTGCGCGGCCATTTTGCCCATACCGGGCATCATGCCCATCATGCCTTCCATGCCGCCCATCTTGAGCATCTGTTCCAACTGCATGCGCAGGTCGTTCATATTGAACTGACCCTTGGCCATGCGCTTCATCATGCGTTCGGCTTGTTCGGCTTCGATTGTGTCTTGGGCTTTTTCAACAAGGGCGACGATATCGCCCATACCAAGAATACGGCCTGCGATGCGCTCGGGTTCGAAGGTTTCCAGCGCGTCCATCTTTTCGCCTAAGCCGACGTACTTGATGGGTTTGCCAGTGACGGCACGCATGGAAAGTGCGGCACCGCCACGTCCGTCACCGTCCATCCTTGTAAGCACAACGCCAGAAATGCCGATGCGGTCGTCAAAGTTCTGCGCTGTGTGCACCGCGTCCTGACCCGTCAGGCCATCGACCACCAGCAGCGTTTCGCGCGGGTTGGCGACATCGCGGACAGCTTCGACTTGGGCCATCAACTCTTCGTCGATGGAAAGGCGACCGGCGGTGTCCAGCATATAGACGTCGTAACCACCCAAATTGGCCTGCGTTTTGGCGCGTTTGGCGATCTGAACTGGGTTCTCGCCTTTGACGATGGGCAGAGTGTCGACGCCGATTTGCGCACCAAGGATCGCAAGCTGTTCCATCGCGGCGGGACGATTCACGTCAAGTGAGGCCATAAGCACGCGTTTGCCATCACGTTCGGTCAGGCGTTTGGCGAGCTTCGCGGTTGTAGTGGTTTTACCGCCACCTTGCAGACCCACCATCAGGATAGGCGCGGGGGGGCTATCGATTTTCAGCGCGCCTGGTTCGCCTTCGCCTTTCAGCGTGTCGATCAGGGCGTCATGAACAATCTTGACCACTTGTTGGCCGGGCGTCACAGATTTGGTGACGGCTTGGCCCGTGGCCTGTTCCTGCACGGCTTTGACAAAATCACGCGCCACAGGCAGCGAAACATCTGCTTCAAGCAATGCCACGCGCACTTCGCGCAAGGCGGTTTTAACGTCCTCTTCGGACAGCGCACCTTGTTTCGTCAGTCGGTCAAAAACACCGGAGAGGCGTTCGGATAGGTTTTCAAACATAGGCCATGCTCCATTTCGACCGTTAACATTGTGCCAGAACAGGTAAGGTCAGGCGGTGGTATTCCCAAGACCATCCAAACGAAGATTGCCCCCGTGGGCGCAACGCGCTGACGGAGGGCGATCCCGGGTGACCCCAAGGGACCGGAAGTTTGACGCTTCCGGATATTGACGCGGTAACTAGGGGCTTGGGGATCGTGAGTCAAGTCAGGGATACGCTGCGCAAACACCTGCTTATACGTGCATTGCATGATCCAATTGACTTGCAAAGGCATGTTCGAATTGGCAACACTTAAAGTGCAAATGTATTTTTGGCTGCTATTTTTTGGCTACTACTTTTTTGAACGACTTACTATCGAGGTTGAAAATGAATTTAAATCTAAACGAACTTATCAAGTCCAGCGGTAAGGAAACTGCTAATTTTACAAAGAAAAATGTGATGAAGTATGCCATTATCGGTGATTTGTTCGCTGCGCGAGACGTTTGCAAATCAAAGGAAGCGCGTACCATGATCGAGGGGCAAATAGTACCTTTGCAAAAGGAGTTGCAGAAGGAAGTAGCCGCCTTTGACAAGAAAATGGCCGACATCTGGAAGAAGGCGAAGGGCGAAAAAATTCCCAAGGAGACTCAGAAAGAACTGGACACGATCCTGAAGAAATCCGAAGGCCAGATCAAATCCAAGAGTGGGTCGAAGTACAAACTGGATGGTCTGTGGATAACAAGTTACACCTTCTAGGGATGACACTTGTGATCCTGTTTTTTGGATCACGTACTAGGCTTCCCTTTTTTGAAGAGGTTCGACGCAAAATAACGCCCCAATTTTAGGGGATCACAACGAGGTAAGACAAATGAATTTGAATATAAATGAGCTCATCAAATCCAGCGGCAAGGAAACCGTAAATTTTACAAAGAAAAACGCGATGAAGTATGGCATCATTGGTGATTTGCAGGCAGCGCGTGACGTTTGCAAAACAAAGGAAGCACGGACAATGATCGAGACGATGATTGTTCCCCTGCAAAAG
The DNA here is from genome assembly GCA_964544035.1 of uncultured Rhodobacterales bacterium. GTDB lineage: Bacteria > Pseudomonadota > Alphaproteobacteria > Rhodobacterales > Rhodobacteraceae > Tateyamaria. The sequence goes on along the minus strand of CAZJAW010000070.1, from coordinate 6,195 downwards.
GAATTGCAGAAAGAAGTTGCCGCGTTTGATAAGAAAATGGAGGGCATCTGGAAGAAGGCGAAGGGTGAGAAAATCCCCAAAGAAACTCAGAAAGAGCTAGATGTTATGTTCAAGAAATCTGAGGATCAGATCAAATCCAAAGGTGGCGGGAAGGTTGGATTTCAGGAACTCACGATAAGGCCTCCCCGCCTTCCTAGCAATTGAGGAGGGCCTTCGGTCCCATCCCACCCCTTAAATGTGTACGGTTGCAGGCCGCGCAGCAAAGGCTTCAGGACAGCCGTGCCCTTTGGAAATGCATCGCGTCCTTGCCCCACAGCCGCAGTGCAGGCAGCCATTCGTGGTCTTGCATGATATCAAGGAAGGTCTTGTATTCGGGACGGCAAAACAGGGCTTCGGGGCACTTCATCCGCAGACCGTTGAATTCTGCATAGAAGTCGATAGCACAGCCATAGGCGTGCATTGACCATTTGGTGCCGCCCCGCATCTTGCGATGGTTGTAAGCACCTGCATAGCGATCAATGCCCAGGCGATGCATCTCGTCGTCGCCATAGTGGGCACGTATTGCGATCAGGGCAGCTTCCAACTGAGGTGCGCAATCCCTGTGGACCCGAATTTTGTTCGTCTTTTGGCGCAGGTTGTAATCAATGCGCAGTTTGAAGGGCAGTTGGATCAGCTTTAGCCGAGATTCTATCTGGGGACCCGGCTTGCCATAGACCGATTGCACCTGACTTTGGGTCGGAATTGAATTGGATGGGTTGAAATTTGCGACTGGTTCGCGATCGATAACTTCATCCCGATTGTTTGTTGTGCGAAACAAAAAGGCGTTCAGCGCTTCCGTCGTGTTTACGCCAATCCACCCGTCAACCAGCCCAGCATCAAAGCCGAGTTGATTTAGACAAGCCTGTGCGCAGGCCGTATGTCGGCGATGTTTGGTGGTGGACTTTGGGTCAAAAATATAGGCTTCGGCGTGGCGTGCTTCTATTGCGATCAGTGCCGCATTTGAGCGTGGGCCAAGTAAACCGTCTATGCCACCGGTATAGTCGCCTGTGGCGGCCATCAACATTTGAATATGACGCGGATTCATCGGATTCTCCTTAATGGTTGCGTAAAAAATGGCTTTTCAAAAATCGAATAGATACACGCTATGCGATTGGTTTTTGACTCGCAATGATTTGGTTGTGTTAGCGTCTTTGCGCACGCAGCCAGTCGTTTATTGCTTCGACGGCTTGTTGCGGGGCATTGCCAGAATTATAGCTTTGCACGAGCGGATAAGGGGGCGTCGCGTCGTGAAAGGTGAGCGCCGGGCGTTCAGTGTCTGAAAGGACTTCGACCTCGGCCCATCGTAAGGTGTTCAACGGGAACGAGACGCGTGAATAAGAAAACAACGTTCGCCGTTGCGCAGTGACAGAGCCTGTCTCGGCATCAAGGATCAGTTGGTCGCGTTTGATAACCATCGCAAAGATGCAAAGAGGCAGACCTGAGCACGCGGAAACCGTTAGCAATCCAGCAACCTCGCCTTGTGCGATCAAGGCCAGACCCGCTGCTGCACAGGCGACAATGCAAACGATCAACCCGTAGCCGGTCAGCCACGGAGCATGCGCCAGGATCAGTTGCGAAGGATGGTTGCGCACGATGGTCATACGTAACATTAGGCCCCTAAGTGCAATTCCGTCCAGTTCCGAGGTAAACTGCCAAATGAATGGACACCCTTTGGGCATCGACTGAACGGCGCGCGAAACCATTTTGACGGAAGTGCGGTTTCTGGGATTTGGCCCTTGCAAATTCGAACTCAATTCCCGACTTTGCGTGCGATGTGTTTACATGCGCACATAAGGGGCTGTCGTGGACAACTGGGACGAAATAAAAACTGCCTACCAAGTTGCGAGAATGGGCACAGTCAGCGGTGCTGCTGATGTGCTGGGCGTGCACCATGCCACAGTGATCCGCCATATCGACGCGCTAGAAGCGCGCCTTGCCGTCAAATTGTTCCAACGCCACGCGCGCGGCTATACCGCAACCGAGGCGGGGGATGATCTGTTTCGTGTCGCACAAGCCACTGATGATCAGTTCAGCCAATTGGTCGGGCGCATTAAGGGGCGTGGCACCGAAGTGTCGGGTGAGTTGGTTGTGACTTCGCTGGTCACTATGGCGCCGCGACTGGCGCCGGTGCTGACGGCGTTTCAACAAAAGCACCCGGATGTGATGGTGCGCTATTTGACCGGCGAACGCCTGTTCCGCCTTGAATACGGAGAGGCGCACGTGGCCATCCGCGCAGGCACCGCGCCGGACCAACCTGATAACGTGGTGCAACCATTTGTACGCTTGTCGGTCGGGCTTTATGCAACCAAGGCCTACATCAAGGAACACGGACACCCCGATTTGTTTGGAGACACAAGCGGGCACCGTTTTGTCTGTCATGATGCCGCTGAAAACCGCGCGCCGTTCAACAAGTGGCTGCGCTCTCATGTGGCCGAAGATACGATCACTTTCCGCTCCAGCGACGCGCGTGCGCTCGAGCACGCCGTAATGGCCGGGGCCGGGGTCGGGTTTTTGCCGGTGATTGAGGCGCGGGCAAATCCGAACTTGGTTGAAATCATGGACCCGAGCGAAGATTGGTCCTCTCCTCTATGGTTGGTCACTCATGTAGACTTGCACCGCACCAACAAAGTTCAGGCTTTTCGCGATTGGTCGCGCGAGGCATTTACCATGTCGGGCGCGCCCGGTGCGCCTGCCGGTCAGGACGGCAATTTCCACGATGCGGTCATCAAAGTCTTTATCGATATGTTCAACAAGGGCCTCATCTATCGCGGAAAGCGGTTGGTCAATTGGGATCCACATTTTGAAACCGCGATCTCTGACCTTGAGGTCGAAAATGTCGAAACGCCGGGTCACATGTGGCACTTCAAATACCCGCTGGCGGGTGGTGCGACGTACGAATACATCGAAAAAGACGAAGACGGAAACGAGACTCTGCGCGAGACGCGCGACTATATCTCGATCGCGACCACACGGCCTGAAACTATGCTGGGCGACGGCGCTGTTGCCGTTCATCCATCAGATGAACGTTATGCGCCAATCGTTGGAAAACTATGTGAAATTCCCGTAGGTCCAAAAGAGCATCGCCGCCTGATTCCGATCATCACCGACGAATACCCCGACAAGGATTTCGGCTCGGGTGCGGTGAAAATCACCGGTGCGCATGACTTCAACGACTACCAAGTCGCCAAGCGCGGCGGCATCCCGATGTACAACCTGATGGACACGCGTGCCGCGATGCGCGCCGACGGCAAACCCTATGCCGAAGAAGCCGCCGTGGCCCAAGCCATCGCCAATGGAAAACAAGAGTTCACCGAAGCGATGATCGCAGCCATGAACCTTGTCCCAGACGAATACCGCGGCCTTGACCGGTTTGAGGCCCGCAAGAAAGTGGTGGCTGACATCACCGCAGAAGGTCTGGCTGTGATGCACGATGTCACCCGCTCGGTGAAGGACGACGACGGCAACGAGAGCGACGTTACCGAAACCGTACCCTACGTCGAAAACAAACCGATCATGCAGCCCTTCGGCGACCGGTCCAAGGTGGTGATTGAGCCCCTGCTCACCGACCAATGGTTCGTAGACACCGACAAAATCGTTGGTCCCGCGCTGGATGCGGTGAAGAATGGCGACGTGAAAATCCTGCCTGAATCAGGCGAAAAAACCTATTTCCACTGGCTCGAAAATATCGAACCTTGGTGCATCTCGCGCCAGTTGTGGTGGGGCCATCAGATTCCAGTTTGGTACGGCCCCAGCGTCACGCATATTGAAAACGATGACGGCACTGCGTCCGACGAATGGGACACGCAAAACCCTGTCCACTTCTGCGCCGCCACCCATGAAGAAGCGCTGCAACTGGCCATTGGGTACTATATGCCCAGCGGTGCGCGCGGTTTTCTTGTCGACGAAGAAGCCCAATCGCCCGAGGAATCCATCAGCCTGAAGTATCAGGAAGATGGCCAACCGGTACGTCTGTGGCGTGACCCTGATGTGCTGGACACGTGGTTCTCCTCCGGCCTCTGGCCCATCGGCACACTTGGCTGGCCCGAGGACACGGATGAACTCAAACGCTATTTCCCAACCTCTGACCTGATCACCGGGCAAGATATCCTGTTCTTCTGGGTTGCCCGCATGATGATGATGCAACTGGCCGTGGTCGACGACATCCCGTTTGACACCGTCTACCTGCACGGCCTTGTCCGCGACGCCAAAGGCAAGAAGATGTCAAAATCCACCGGCAACGTCATGGATCCGCTGGACCTGATTGATGAATACGGTGCCGACGCGCTACGCTTTTCTTCGGCTGCCATGGCGTCGCTGGGCGGCACGCTCAAACTCGACACACAGCGCATCGCAGGCTATCGCAATTTTGGTACAAAACTGTGGAACGCTGCCAGCTACGGTGACATGCGCGGCATCTTTGATATCGCCCATTCAGACGCCGTGCCTGAAACACAGCACCCGCTTAACCGCTGGATCAAAGGCGAAATCGCCAAGACGCGCGAAACCGTTGATGAAGCGCTCAGCGAGTATCGCTTCAACGACGCGGCCAGCGCGCTATATGCCTTTACGTGGAACACGTTCTGCGACTGGTATCTGGAATTCACCAAGCCGATTTTCGACGAAGGCACGGCTGATGAGATCGCCGAGACCAAGGCCACCTATGCATGGGCTCTGGATCAATGCCTGATCCTTTTGCACCCTATTATGCCGTTCATCACCGAAGAGCTTTGGGGCAAGAAAGACCGCCCCAAGCCGCTGATCCATGCGGATTGGCCGACTTATACGTCTGACCTTGTGGATGCGGATGCGGATGCGGAACTCAACTGGGTCATCCGTCTGATCGAAAGCATCCGCTCGGCACGCGCGCAAATGCATGTCCCTGCCGGGGCGTTTGTACCGCTGGTGGTCAAAGGGTTCGAGGACACAGCGCGCGCAGCCTACACGCGCAACGAAGCCCTGATCAAACGCTTTGCGCGGCTTGAGTCCTTAAGCGACGTCGACGACTTCCCCAAAGGTACTGTTGCTTTGGCTGTCACAGGCGGAACCTTTGGTTTGCCTTTGGCCGACGTCATCGATGTGGGCGAAGAAATTGCGCGGCTGGAAAAAACTTTGGGCAAGTTGTCCAAAGAACTTGGTGGTTTGCGGGGCCGATTGAAGAACCCAAAATTTGCGCAAAGCGCACCACCCGAAGTGGTCGAAGAAACCAAAGCCAACCTTGCTTTGCGGGAAGAGGAAGAGTCCAAATTGAACGAGGCACTCAGTCGCCTTAAGGAACTTGGTTGATCCGACTATTGGCTCAACAAAGGCGGAGGGCACCTCCGCCTTACTCTTTAAACACAGGATCGCGCTTCTGGAATGTGGCCGCGACCACTTCCATCTGATCCGCCGTGCCGATCAGTTCCGCTTGCACGCGGCTTTCCTCCAATAACACCTCTTTGGCGTCGTGGGTTTCGCTGAATGCAATCAATGACTTGGCAGCGCGCAAGGCAGAGGGGGATTTCAGAACCAAAGCCTCTGCCAACGCCATTGCGGCAGTCAAAGGGTCGTCTGCAATCTCAGTGACCAGCCCCCAACTTTCAGCCTTATCGGCGGCAATCGGCTCTGCTGTATAGGTCAGACGGCGTAACACATCGCCGCGCACCAAACGTGGCAGCAAGACCATGCCCCCCATATCCGGCACGATACCCCATTTCATCTCCATCACCGCCAGTTTTGCATCAGGTGCCGCAATTCGAATATCTGCGCCCAGCGCAAGTTGCAGCCCTGCCCCAAAACAGACACCGTGGATTGCGGCGATCACTGGCACGGGCACACGCGTCCAGACCATGGCGACCTCTTGCCATTGGTTCGTCGTCCCAGCGCCATGGGTGCGCGACATCAGCAGCTCCTTTGGGTCTTGGCCCAGCATCGCGCCAAGCCCAGCGATGTCGATACCTGCACAAAACCCCTTGCCCTCGCCCGAGATCACACAAACCCGCGCGTCGCTTGCTGCAACTTCGTTGCCCGCAGCGATCACCGCATCGATCATGGCCTGATCGACAGCGTTCAACTTGTCAGCACGGGTCAGGCGCACATGCGCGATGTGATTGTCATATGTTACGGATACGCGCGGGGTGTCAGTCATGAGAAAGCTCCTTGGTCAACGACACCCAAACC
>CAZJAW010000069.1:0-9106 GCA_964544035.1 uncultured Rhodobacterales bacterium | reverse complement strand
GGGCAGAGCGTGTTGCGGAGCGTGTGAACGTCCCCGCAATCGCCGTTCCAGGAATACAATGTGCCAACATGACGTCTGGACGACCCGAATATCGCACCTCTGCCGCGACAGTTGAAAACGTCACGCCATCAATTACAGGCAAGTCGGGGAATCTGGCCGGAGCCAGTGGTGACACATCGTCAGTTCCGGGCATGTGTTATTCCACCAAAGTCAAATCTTTGAGCAATGCGGGGTCAACTTCTGCCGCTCCTGATTGGTCGATGTTCGCCCCTGCTTCCAATTCTGTGATGTGCGCCTCAACTGCGGCTGTGCGCACTTCTTCTTCCAGTTCGGCGCGGACATCTTCGAGAGCAGGGCGATCTTGCACGCGGGTTTCGTTTAATTTGATGACGTGCCAGCCAAACTGCGTCTGTACGGGTTCTGAAACTTCGCCAGTCTCAAGCGCGATCACAGCAGCTTCAAAACTGGGAACCATGGCGCCGGTGCCGAACCATCCCAGCTGTCCACCGTTCGGGCCAGATGGGCCAGTCGACTTTTCACGCGCGGTTGCGGCAAAATCTGCGCCGGCTTCAATATCTGCTATGACTGCCAGGGCGGCTTCTTCTGTTTCAACAAGAATGTGGGAGGCATTGTATTCTTCGGTTGCTTCTGCGTCTGCGAACCGTGCTTCATAAGCGGCCTCGATTGCGGCAGGAGTAATTGCGGTTTGCAATACCAGTTCCAATGCTTCACCCGCAGTTACAGAACGTGTTTCGTTTTCCAGTGACAACTTGGCTCGGTTTGGCAATGCGCCCTTGTACGATTGTTGTAACAGCGTCTGCTGAACCAGTTGTTCCAGAATTCCGTTAAACAAAACTTCATCGGGCAATTCTTGAAATTGTGCGGGCAATGTGGCGCGCGCAACGATCATATGGCCGATCGTGATGTCCGTTCCATTGACAGTTGCCACGACAGTTCCGGCATCCTGTGCAGCTGCTGGTAGAGCCATTGCAGCAACGAGACCCAGAGCGGGCAAATTTAGCAAGTGTTTCATCATCAATCAGTCCTTGGGGTAGGCACGCACGCCTGCGTGCATTGACACGGTTTGGTGCGACCCTTACATCGCCCTATGGACGCGGCTAAAGGCCGCTTTTTGCCTTTTTCTATCTATGGGCTTGGCACGTGTCCGGCAAGCAGTTGCTGCACAACATGAATTGATCGGCTGGAGAACGCATGCTCGGTTTTGGAACTCTCACCAAAAAGGTGTTCGGCACACCGAATGACCGCAAGGTCAAGGCAACGGGCGTACTGGTCGAGAAGATCAACGCACTGGAGCAGGAATTTACCGGGCTCAGCGACGATGGGCTTAAGGACAAGACCGAGGAAATGGCCAAGAGGGCCATTGGCGGAGAAAGCCTAGACGACCTGCTACCTGAGGCTTTTGCAAACTGCCGCGAAGCCGCACGCCGAACATTGGGCCTGCGCGCCTACGATACTCAGTTGTTGGGTGCGATTTTTCTGCATCAGGGCAACATCGCCGAACAAAAGACTGGTGAAGGTAAAACGCTGACAGCGACTTTCGCTTGTTATCTTAACGCACTGACCGGCAAAGGCGTGCACGTTGTGACCGTCAACGACTATCTTGTGCAGCGCGACGCGGAATGGATGGGCAAAGTGTTCGGCGCGTTGGGCTTGACCACAGGCGTTGCCGTCGCGGGAATGAGCGAAGATGCAAAGCGCGAAGCCTATGCGTGCGATGTGACCTATGCCACCAACAATGAGCTTGGGTTTGACTACCTGCGCGACAACATGAAACCAACCATTGCCGAAATGGTGCAGCGCGATCACAACTTTGCTGTGGTGGACGAAGTCGATAGCATTTTGATCGATGAAGCGCGTACGCCACTTATTATCTCAGGTCCGCTGCAAGATCGCTCCGAGATGTATACGACCATTGATGCGATTATTCCTCTGATCCAAGAAGAACACTTTGAGCTGGATGAAAAACAGCGCAGCGTGACGTTCACAGATGATGGAAATGAATTCCTTGAGGAACAGTTGCGCGTCCGTGGTTTGCTTGAGGAAGGCGCATCGCTTTACGACCCGGAGAGCACATCAACGGTGCACCACGTGAACCAAGGGCTGCGCGCGCACAAGCTTTTCCGCAAGGATAAGGATTATATCGTCCGCGATGACGAGATTGTTCTGATCGATGAATTTACAGGCCGCATGATGGCAGGTCGCCGTTTGTCAGACGGCTTGCACCAAGCGATTGAGGCCAAGGAAAACGTCAAAATCCAGCCGGAAAATCAGACACTGGCTTCAGTCACTTTCCAGAACTATTTCCGCCTTTATGACAAGCTTGCTGGTATGACCGGGACAGCTGCCACTGAAGCGGAAGAGTTCGGTGAAATCTATGGACTTGGTGTGGTTGAAGTGCCCACCAACAAACCCATCGCGCGTGTTGACGAAGACGATCAGGTGTATCGCTCTGCCAACGAGAAATACAAAGCAATGATCAAGGAAATTGCTGTCGCCCATAAAAAGGGTCAGCCCGTACTTGTTGGTACTACGTCTATTGATAAATCTGAAATGTTCTCAACTCTGCTCGAAGCCGAGGGAATTCAGCACAACGTTCTGAACGCTCGCCAGCACGAGAAAGAAGCGCAGATCATCGCGAATGCAGGCAAGTTTGCCGCTGTCACCATCGCCACCAACATGGCCGGACGCGGAACTGACATTCAGCTTGGTGGCAACGTCGATTTCAAAGTGCTCGAGGCGATTACAGCCGACCCAGAAGCCGACCCAGAAGCTGTCCGTACCCGGATCGAAGCCGAGCACGAAGACGAAAAACAAAAAGTGCTGGCCGCTGGCGGGTTGTTTGTTCTTGCTTCCGAACGGCACGAAAGCCGCCGCATTGATAACCAGTTGCGCGGCCGTTCGGGTCGACAAGGTGACCCGGGTCGCACATCGTTTTACCTGAGCCTCGAAGATGACTTGATGCGTATCTTTGGCTCTGGCCGTTTGGAAAAAGTTCTGACGACACTTGGCCTGGAAGAAGGCGAAGCGATTATCCACCCTTGGGTGAATAAGTCGCTGGAGCGCGCGCAAGCCAAGGTCGAAGGCCGTAACTTTGACATTCGCAAGCAGTTGCTGAAATTCGATGACGTGATGAATGACCAGCGCAAAGTGGTGTTTGGCCAGCGACGCGAAATTATGGAAGCCGAAGATCTGTCCGAGATCACCGCGGATATGCGCGATCAGGTGGTCGATGATTTGATTGACCAGTACTTGCCGCAGGGATCATATGCAGATCAATGGGATGGCCACGGGCTTTACGCTTCTGCCATCGAACATCTTGGCGTTGATGCGCCTGTGATTGAATGGTGCGAAGAAGAGAATGTTGACGATGAGCAAATCCGAGAGCGTCTGATCGAAGCCAGCGACACCATGATGGCTGAAAAGACAGAGGCTTTTGGTCTTGAAAATATGCGCAGCATCGAAAAGCAGCTTTTGCTGCAAGCGATCGATGGAAAATGGCGTGAACACTTGCTGACGTTGGAACATCTGCGTTCGGTTGTTGGCTTCCGTAGTTATGCGCAGCGTGATCCTCTGAATGAATACAAGAACGAGGCGTTCCAACTTTTTGAGGCTATGCTCGACAGTCTGCGTACTGAAGTAACGCAAAAGCTGTCTATGATCCGGCCTATGACGGAAGAAGAGCGCGCACAAATGATGGCTGAGGTTGCCGCGCAGCAGCAAGCCGTAGTGGACAATATTCAAGACGATGCACCCCCAGCACCCACAGCCGAAGCTGTGGCAAACGGCTTCGATGAAAATGATCAAAGCACATGGGGAAATCCCGGTCGAAACGAACTTTGTCCATGCGGATCCGGCCTTAAATTCAAGCATTGTCACGGGCGGTTGATCTAAACCACCGCCCCATTTCTGCCTCAAAGACTCCGTGCGGGGGACATAACTGGGCCGTTTTTCGCAGCCAAACCAGTCCGCAGCCAAAAGGTTAAGGGGATGTGGGAGAATGCCGCATAATAAAGAAATCGTGACAGCTGTAGGCACTCTGGCTATTGCGATAGGCATTGGTTTCGTCATGCAGCGCAGCGAAGCAGCGCAGGAATATTATGGCAAACCCGCGCAATCTGACATTGTGGAACCTCAAGACGTTACAACATCTTCAAAAGATGGGGAATCGGACCCTGTTTTGAACAGCGCTGCCAGCGCCGATATCCTATTGCAGGTCCAAGACGTCGTGCTTACGTCAGCTAGCGACCCAAAGCAGCTTCCGGCGTTTTCAGAGATTACAGATCCGCGACGAACGTCCGTGCCTACAGGCGACCTCTCTCAGACGGAAGATGATCAGTTATTGGCCGAAAACTGTGAAATTTCTGCGCAAGCTACAGCGCTCCCCGGTGCACTTGTTAATATAAGTTTGGACGCTTCTTGTGCTCCGAATGAACGGCTGACCGTGCACCACAACGGCATGATATTTACCGAAACGACGGATGATGCCGGCCGTTTGACCTTTTCGGTGCCCGCTTTGGCGGAAGAGGCTGTGTTTATTATGGCGTTTTCCAGCGGGGACGGCGCTGTGACTCAGGTAAACGTTCCCGATATCGCAGACTTCGATCGCACTGTTTTGCAGTGGCGAGGACAATCGGGTTTTGAATTGCACGCGCTCGAATTTGGCGCAGGCTACGGTGACTCCGGCCATGTGTGGTCCGGGGCGGATCAAAATATCGCGGGCCTGTTATCTGGCAAAAATGGCGTGATTTTTCGCCTTGGTGATAGCCTATCCGTCGAGCCGTTGATGGCCGAAGTATACACCTACCCGAGTGCTAAATCTGCACGGGCAGGAATCGTTGATTTGAGCATCGAAGCCGAGATTACTTCGACCAATTGTGGGCTCGAGATTGAAGCAAAATCGCTGGAAAAGTTGGCGAGTGGCCAAATTGAAACCCATGATTTGACACTGTCCGTACCAGATTGCGATGCGATTGGTAGTTTTCTTGTGTTGAACAATCTTGTCACAGACCTGAAAGTCGCCAGCAACTGACCGTTTTGTGACAAAGGGCGTTTTATGGCTTGGGTGCGTGCGGCGATTTTCGCCGTACTTTCTTTTTGGGGGTTCGCGCTTTGTGCGCAAGATGTCTCGCTTACCTCTCCAGATGGTCAGGTTGAGCTTAATGGGACATTGCTTGGGTTTGACGGCGAATTCTACCGGGTTGAAACGATCTATGGCGAATTGACTGTGGATGGGTCAGGCGTGCTGTGCGAAGGAACAGCTTGCCCAAATTTGTCCGATTTTGTGGCCGAGGTGACTATCTCTGGTTCATCCACAATGGGCGCTGTCCTTATGCCCGCGTTGATCGAAGGATTCGCGTTACGCAACGATTACAGCGTTAGTCGCACACCCATCGAGCCGATGGGGTTTGTTTATGTTTTGACGAATGAGTTGACGCAAAAGCCGGTTGCGCGCTTTTACGTTCAAGCGTCGACTACTGATGAAGGCTTTGCTGATTTATTGGCAAATGACGCGGACATCGTCATGGCATTGCGCGAAATCCGCCCGGATGAACGCCAGCGCGCGCGTGAAGTAGGGATGGGCGACTTGACCAACGCCAATCGCAGCCGTGTTTTGGCGCTGGATGCGTTGGTGCCAATAGTTTCACCATCCAACCCCGTTGATCAGATTTCGCCAAAGGCATTGGTATCGGTTTTTTCCGGGAACATCACAAATTGGCAGGAGCTGGGTGGTACGGATGCGCCAATATCACTGCATTTGCCTGGGGTACGAACTGGTCTAGGCCAGGCAATCGAGGATGAAGTGATGGGCCCCGCTGGTTCAGCTTTTGCGGTCGGTATTGCACGACATGATCACATCGGTGAGGTGGTTGATGCTGTACTTGCAGATCCTTTTGCAATTGGGATTGCTAGTTTCACCGAGACTGGCAATGCGCGTGGTCTAACTTTGACTGGGGAGTGCGGATTCTCTCTTTCGGCGCGGCGTGGAACAATCAAGACCGAGGACTATCCGCTGACAGCGCCGATGTTCCTTTATGTGCCTGCGCGCCGTCTGCCTAAAGTGGCACGTGAATTTCTTGCATTTATGCGCGGTCCGTCTGCACAGATTGTTATTCGCCGCGCTGGTTTTGTCGACCAAGCTCCAGAGGAAGTTTCGATAAACGATCAGGGCTATCGTTTTGCAAATGCAGTGACGTCTGCTGGTCCTGAAGTGTCTTTGGAAGAATTGCAACGCATGACACGTACACTCTATGGTATGACACGCCTGACCACGTCATTTCGGTTTGAGGCGGGATCGGCGCGACTAGACGCTCAATCACGTTCGAACGTACAACAGTTGGCGCGCGCGTTGGAGCAGGGACGCTATGATGCGCGTCAGTTATTGTTGGTGGGTTTTAGTGATGGTGACGGGCCAGCTACGGCCAACCGTGATATCGCATTACGCAGGGCTGAGACTGTAAAGCGTGCTGTTGAGACAGCGGCTGAGAGCGCAAATTTTGACCGAATTGGGCTAGAGGTTGACGCCTTTGGTGAAGCGTTGCCGATGGCCTGCGATGACAGCACATGGGGTCGGCAAGTCAATCGGAGAGTCGAGGTTTGGGTGCGCTGAAGATCGACGAGATAGTCCTGATTTGTCGTCAGTGCTGGCAAATTTAGATGCAGGTTGTTCTGAAACCCTTAGAGATACCCTTTTGATTTAAAGCTGAGTTCACGCGACTTTCCGACGATCAAATGGTCGTGCAAGGTGAGCCCCAGCGCGCTGCACACCCGCGTCATTTGATCTGTCATGTCGATGTCGCATTGGCTGGGTGTGGGATCGCCTGACGGGTGATTGTGAACAAGAATAAGCGCCGAAGCATTCAGTTCGAGTGCGCGTTTAGCCACTTCGCGGGGATAGACCGGGACGTGATCAACCGTGCCTTCGCTCTGTTCTTCATCCGCGATGAGTACGTTTTTTCGATCGAGAAACAGGACGCGGAACTGCTCGGTTTCGCGGTGGGCCATGGTTGTGTGACAGTAGTCTATCAGCGCATCCCAGCTGGAAATCACTTGTTTGTTCATAACTTTGGAACGAGACAGGCGTTGAGCAGAGGCTTCGATAATCTTGAGTTCGCAAATCACGGCTTCGCCCACACCGTTGATCCCACGCAGTCGCTCTGCAGAGGCTGAAACGACACGATTGAAGTCACCAAATTCGGCCATCAATAGATGTGCCAGTGGTTTTACATCCTGTCGTGGAATGGCGCGAAAGAGGACCAGTTCAAGCAGTTCATAGTCCGGTATTGCCCCAGCGCCCCCTTCCATGAAGCGAGTGCGCAGTCGCTTTCGGTGATCGGCCATGTAAGACGGAGTTCGTCCGCTGGGGAGAGGTGTCGGTTCGGCCTCATCAAAGGCGAAGGACATGGTGTGTTCGGCGAATTGGTTCATTTTGCGATCATCACCTGACCGTGGTTATCAAATGCTTAACAAAGGCAAACATTCAGCGTCCGCGACTGGGACATAGACTGTGTTTCGATTGTCATGATCTTGCACGGTTCATCACAAATGCGGCTTCGGTCACGCCATTTGTTACTTCGATGCGGATTTGATTGAATCCCGCTCGTTCCAACAGGCGTCGCGATGGCACATTGCGAATATCGGCCCATGCGTGAATTCGTGTGATTGGCGTCGTGTCAAACAGCCAAGCGGTCGCCATCTCGACAGCGCGGGTGGCGTGACCCTTACCCTGCGAGTCGGTCGCCAGTGTAATGCCGATTTCAGCCTCTTCGCTGTCTGCAGACAGATGCAGTCCCATATCACCAAGAAGCGAGTCACTGCTTTTTTGTGCCACCGCAATTTGTGTCCAATTTCCCGGACGCATTAAAGGGGTGGTGGTTGCCATATGTTCAAGAAAACTGTGAGTTTCCGCGTCGTCCATCATTTGCCAACTTTGGTATTTGGCCACGTTCGGATCGGTTCGATATGCTTGGAAAGCGATTAGGTCATCGCGCGACAGACGCCGCAACACGGTGGAGTCTAAGGTCAGGTACATAACCGAAGGATAATACGGTGTAAGGCGGAATTAAATCCGCCTTACCATCTTAGCCTTTCATGGAGTCCCAGAAGGATTTGACCGAAGAAAAGAAGCTGGACGATTCTGGGTTGTTCTCCGAAGAAAGTTCTTCGAATTCGCGCAGTAGTTCTTTTTGACGACCTGTTAGGTTCACTGGCGTTTCGACGGCCAACTCGATGAACATATCGCCTGGACCGCCGCTTCGCAGGGCGGGCATACCTTTGGAACGCAAGCGCATTTGGCGACCTGATTGCGACCCAGCAGGAATTTGCACTCTGCCACGGCCACCGTCGATGGTAGGCACTTCGATTGATCCACCCAAGGCCGCCGCGCTCATGCTGACAGGGACGCGGCAAAACAAGTTGTTGCCATCACGTTCGAACAGATCGTGAGCCGCCACATCGATGAAAATATAGAGATCACCGGCAGGTCCACCGCGCATCCCGGCTTCGCCCTCTCCAGCCAATCGAATCCGCGTGCCGGTTTCAACACCTGATGGGATGTTCACAGCAAGCGATCGATCTTTGTCCACGCGACCAGCGCCATTACAGGATTTACAAGGGTTTTGTATGATTTGACCAAGTCCGGAACAGGTAGGACAGGTACGTTCAACGGTAAAGAAACCCTGCTGCGCGCGCACTTTGCCCATTCCGGAGCAAGTAGGGCACGTGGCTGGTTCAGAGCCGCCCTCTGCACCTGAACCATTACAGCCATCACAGGCGACAGAGGTGGGTACGTTGATGGTTTTTTGCAGGCCAGCAAAGGCTTCTTCTAGGGTAATGCGCAGGTTGTAGCGAAGGTCAGAACCGCGCGACGCGCGTCGTCCACCACCTCCGCCACCGCGTTGACCACCCATAAAATCGCCGAAAAGGTCGTCGAATACGTCTGAAAAAGCCGATCCGAAGTCACCCTGTTGGCCGCCACCAAAGCCGCTGCCGGGCCGTCCGCCGCCTCCTCCACCCATGCCACCTTCAAAGGCGGCGTGGCCAAAGCGGTCATAGGCCGCCTTTTTTTCGGGGTCCTTTAGTACTTCAT
>CAZJAW010000068.1:0-9142 GCA_964544035.1 uncultured Rhodobacterales bacterium | reverse complement strand
CGCGCAACTGATTTGGCGATGCCTAAAATTGTGGCCAATTGAACGTCACTTTTGGGCGGGATCATGATCCCGATCATGTTGTTACTGTTGGGTGGTGCATTGGCCCGACTGAAGGTCGCCGAAATCAAAACCAGCGTTCTGCTGGCTTTTGTGCGGTTGGCGATTGGTGTTGTTACTGGATTCATTATGGTCACCCTGTTCCAGCTGCAAGGTGTCGAAGCGGGTGCGATTTTCCTTTTGTGCTCCATGCCTTCGGCCATTGTCACATATGTGATAGCGCAATACTACGGATGCAGCCCCGAGCGCGTCGCAGGCCACGTTGTCTGTTCAACCGTTCTGAATTTTGCATGTCTGCCAATCATCATCACGATGGCTATCTATTTGGCAGGTTAGTCTTTTGACATCCGCTCAATGGCGCGCAGGACAGCGGAATTGTCCAACCCACCATCGCCAGCCGCTTCGGCGTTCTGCATAAGATCAAGGTAGCGTGCCACCATTGGCAATTGTCCATGGCCGTTGCGTGCAGCGATCTCTTGGATCAACGCGAAGTCTTTATGAGACTGAGTAATACGGCCAAGCGGCGTGAAATCGCGCGCGACCATCAATGGCCCTTTGGCCGCCATAACATCCGACCGCGCGGCAGACGTTTTAGCGGTTTCAAGAAATGTCGCCGGATTAAGGCCCAGCGCTTCGGCGAAAACCAAACCTTCCGCGATCGCCGCCCGGTTCAACCCAAGCACACAGTTGATTGCAAGCTTGGTTTTGTTGCCGTCACCTATTGCCCCCACCCGTTGTCGTTTGGCTGAGATCGCATCAGCAACGTCTTCAAAGGCATCCAAACCTGCCGGATCACCCGCCAACAACAACAATGCAGTACCTTGAAGCACTTGTTTGCTTGTACCAGAAATTGGAGCCTCCACTAATGTAAGGCCCTTGGTCTTGGCAGTGGCTTCTAATGTCACGATTTCATCTGGATCGCAGGTGCTCATGGTGACAAGAACCTTGCCGCTACCTGCAGGCGCGCCTGCGATAATGTCGCTTAGCTGATCGGTGCTAAAGACGGCCGACACCAAGATGTCACTTTGCCAAAGGGCCTCTGGTTCGGCAGGTGCACCACCCAATTGGCGCAAATGGCTGCACCGGGCTTCATCAGGGTCAAAGCCAATCAAACGATGCCCTGCTTGCAAAAACCGCTCGGCCAATGCCGTGCCAATCAAACCAAGCCCGAAGATCCCAATCGTTTTGGCCACGTCACCCCCTATTGCGCCGCCTTCATATCTGCCAGCTGCGCTATTGCATGATTGGAAAGCGGCAATGAAACTGGCTCACCTATCTCAGCCGACAAGTCTGCCGCTGAATAGGTTTCCATCACCATGCGAGCATGGCTTGCCTCGACCATCACGGGCCGATCCATCAGGCAGTCTTCCAGAAAATGGATCGTCTCTGGCCCCATTTGACCGGCAAAAACGTGATCCACATGTTCCCCCGGCATGGTCGACATCGGATACTGTGTACCGTCTGAAACAGTATTCAACCAATGATCTCGCGCTGTATCGTCAAGGATCAATGCGCCCTCTGTGCCTGTTATCTCAATCCACGTCCCGCAGTAATTTGGATAGCTCGGCGGCAGGTTCCACCCCCCACCAACCACAACCAATGTGCCGTCTTCCATGGTAACTGTGGACCACATGCAATCAAAAGATCCGTTCAGATCTTTCATGTACCCATAGGCGCCCTGACTATAAATCTTGGCAGGTTTGGTATGTTCCAGCAGCCAAAACACAAAGTCCAGATCGTGCGTGGATTCCATCGCTGCCGGAGACAGCTTCACCCGATTGGCGATTTTCTTTCCCAAGTTGCGCGACAAGTGACGGCTGACCATGATATTGACCACTTTGCCCAGCTTGCCTTCGGCAATGGATTTCTTGGCAAAGGCAATTTTTGGATTGAACCGCTGTGAATAACCAATGGTGAATTTCAGGTTCCCGGCTTTTGAAATCGCGATCAGGTCGTCTGCTTCCCAAAACTCAAGCGCTATGGGCTTTTCCAACAGAACATGCTTACCCGCTTTCAAACAGTCTCGTGCAATCGGGTAATGCGTCCCTTCTGGCGTGGTGGAAATATACACGACTGTGATATTGGGGTTACTCACGATGTCCTGATAGTCCGCCGTTGCAGTTGCCGGATTTGTTAGCGCGCGCACTTCTTCCAAACGTTCGGGTTTGATCTCACAGATGTGGAGTGCATCAACCAAGGCAGATTTGGCCAAGGATTCTGCCCGGATACCACCACACCAACCAGTTCCAATAACTGCTACTTCTGTTGAGGCCATGGTATTTCTCCCGTCGATCTTTGGTGTTCTCGTCAGCTATCGTGAAGGCTTCTGGTATTACTAACAATAAATTCTAATGCCTGGCATCAAACAAACCCGATCAGACGCCACCATAGGTAAGTGATGGGCACGCCAATCACAGTGACGATAAAAGCCAGCCACAGACAAAGGCGTAAAAAGATTGCGTTTGGGACTTTTGAAATCGACATCGCCACGATCAACGGAGGCGCTTGATAAGGAAACAAGGGTGTTGAAATACCTAAAATTTGGATCATCGAAACAGCCTCCAGCGAAAACCCTGTTGTATCTGACAAGGACGCGGCGAAAGGAACCAATACGGCAGGCGCGGCTGGGGCCGTGGTCAGATGCGACAACGTCAATGAAAATCCGTAGATCGCATAGAGCGACGACAACTCTGCGTCCTTATGCAGTGGTAATCTTGTGACGATTACATCCGCCAACAACTGATCAAGCCCCGCCCCACGGGCAATCGCAACAACAGTGAAAATCGACGCCATAAAAATTGCCGGCGTTAAATCGATCTGTTCCTTCATGGCAGTGGGTTTGAGCATGCCAAAACGAGGCCAAATCACAATGCCCGCCGTCGCCATCGCAATCCACGCAGGGGCAATGCCGTGCAAGAAATCGGTCATCCACAATGCGATTGCGGCACTTAGGACAATCAAAAGGCGGCGTTGTTCTGGTTTCGTGGATTCGGCAGCTTTCGCACTTTGAGTTTTGCTGGAAACAGGGTCGCGGATAAAACCAACCATCAACGCAACAATGACCACAAAGCGCAGGATGTTCACTGGTAAGTTCAGCAGGAAATATCCGGAATACGTGCTCTGAACACCGTAAAGTTGATCCATCGCCCCGACTTGAACAATCGTTGGCAAATTCGCCGTCAGGATCGTGTAAGTCGGCAACAGGGTTGCGGCGGTGGCTGTCGCAATGAGCCCAATAGCACCACGACCCGAAGCGCTTAGCCCCAAACGTTCCGCAAGAGCGGCAGCAATCGGGATCATCACAATTATCCGGGGCATGGTGGAGGGTATCAAAATGCCCAACCCCATTCCAACCACAGCAAGTGCGACGATCGCACGTGGAAAAGACGGCCCCGTCACTGCGATCAACCGTTCAGAAATACGAGCCGCCAATCCAGTTGCTGAGATTGCGGCGCCAAGAATGATACCCGACACCAAAAGCCAGAAACCGCTGGACATAAAGCCGTTGAAGACTTCTTCACGCGGGATCGTATTCACCGCCAGTGCTGACAGAAAGATCGCAAAAGCCGTGACGATCTCGGGGATGGCACGCGTGGAAAAAAGCGTAAGCGCGCCGCATCCGATGCCAGCCGCTTTCCAGATATCGCCAGTTTCCCCAAGCAAAAGACCGTAGAAAACCAGCGCAGCCCCGATGGCGACGCCGATTGACGCAATATGATTGTTGCTTAGTCCGACCAAAGGCTTAGGGCAGAAAAATCGTTGAACCCGTCGTGGTCCCAGCTTCAAGCTCGGCATGGGCGGCGGCGACTTCGGACAACGGGCGGGTTTGATTGATATTCACCGACACGTGGCCCTTCTGGATCATCTCAAAAACGCGCCCTGCAGAGTGTTCAAGGTCGGCGCGCGGGCCCACATAATTGGCCAAAGTTGGCCGTGTAAAGTAAAGCGACCCGCCATGCTGCAATTGACCCGGTGCGACAGCAGGCGCTTCGCCGGTCGTCGCACCAAAGGAAACAAACATCCCATATACCGCTAAGCAAGCCATCGAGGTTTCAAAGGTCGCTTTGCCAATGCTGTCATAGACAACCGGCACCCCTACCCCTTCGGTGATTTCTTTAACGCGTTCAGCAATGTCTTCGGAATTTCGGTCTATGGCATGGGCGTACCCTTGCGCCAAGGCGGCGGCGCAGTTCTCGGGGCCTGAGGTTACGCCGATCATTTCCGCGCCTATATGCTTCCCCCACTGCCCCGCAATCTGACCCACTCCGCCGGAGGCCGCAAAGAACAGAACCTTGTCGCCGGGCTTTACCTTATAGGTCCGCTCAAGCAGGTATTCAGCCGTCATACCCTTCATCAATGCAGCAGCGGCCACTTCATCCGATATCCCATGTGGGAGTTTCAGAACCCGAGCTGCGGGCGCGTTGCGATGCGTGGCATAGGCCCCAAGCACACCGCCATATACCACGCGGTCGCCGACGGACAGATCATCGACATTTGGGCCAACTGCGGTAATTTCACCCGCTGCTTCCAAGCCGAGTGGTGATGGCACGTCCATTGGGTAGTAACCAGAGCGCTGATAGACATCCATGTAGTTAAGACCAATAGCCGTCTGCCGGATTTGAACCTCGCCTACGCTCGGTTCTGGCAAATCGACGGGCTCAATCTGCATCACTTCGGGCGCGCCCGTCTGTTGCATGACAATGCGTTCGGCCATGACGTTCTCCTGCATTCTTTACTTTGTTGCGTCGCCGCTTTCGACAACAACCGTCTCTACTTCCCCTGCGCCATTTGCTCGTCGAAAGGCCGCAGCTGCGTTGTATTCGTCTGACTTAAAACAGGCCGTGCCTTGCTCTAAGTTTGGAAACTCGATCACGACGAAACGTTCAAAATGCTCTGGGCCTTCCATGATCTCGTAGTTGCCGCCACGGGCCAGAACTTTACCGCCGTGCTTGGCAATGATCTCAGGCACGAGGTCAGTGTATTTTTTGTATTCAACAGGGTCGTTGATTTTTGAACGTGCAATCCAATATGCGGGCATGATTTCTTCCTTACATCAAGAGATTTGGTAACCAGTTGGCGATGCCGGGGAATGAGATGATCAAAAGCACCGCAAACAGCATCACGAACCAATAGGGGATGGAGGCGTAAAAGATATTCTGCACGCCAACTTTGTTGTCATTTATCGCGGCTTTGACTGTGTACACCAAAAGACCAAAGGGCGGCGTTAGCAAGCCTGCCTCAATGGCGATGATCCCGACAATCGCAAAGGCCAGCTGATCAAACCCAAAAGCCAGCGCAACGGGTTCTAGGATCGGTACGGTCAACAACATGATCGAGATTGAATCGATGATCATCCCCAGGATGAACCAAATCAAAATGATAATCGCGAGCACTGCAAAAGGCTCCAATCCAGATGCGACAAAGAACTCGCGAATGGCATTGGTCACGCCCGTCATGGCAAGCGTGCGTGAATAGAGCGCAGCCATCAAAAGCAAGATCATGATCGGTGCCGCAGTCTTGCCGACAGCATAAATTGAGCTGACAAATTCGCGCCAACGCATTCCCTTCATCCAAGCAAGGATGAGGGTAAGTGCTGCCCCTGCACCAGCGCCTTCGGTCGGCGTAAAGACGCCAAACCAGATGCCACCCAGCACCGCGCCAATAATTCCGAAAACGCCAAACATAGATACAAACAGTTGCCCTGCGGGAAGCTCAACCGCGGAACTGTCAAAACCATCTTCGACCTTGACTGACTCGTGGTCCACATGGGCCTCACCTTCGCCTACCAGCTCGGGTTTCATCAGTGCGCGCACAACAATGTAAAGAATGAAAAATGTCGCCAATAGCATCCCCGGAAGAACACCAGCAAGAAACAGACGACCAATGGATTGCTCGGTCAGGATTCCCCAAACAATCATCAAAACCGAGGGGGGGATCAACATGCCCAAACAAGAAGACCCAGCAATCGCGCCCAGCGAAAAGCCGCGATTGTAGTTGTGCGCCTTCATCTCAGGATAAGCGATCCGGCTGAAGGCCGCAGCAGACGCAATCGATACGCCCGTCACAAACGAAAAGACAGTATTGCCAAGCACAGTCGCAATCGCGAGGCGCGCCGGGATTTTTTTCAGTCCCCGATTGATCGCCACATATATATCTGTGATCGCCCCGGATCGCCCGATAAACTCGCCCATCAGCATAAACAACGGGATGACGGCAAAGGTGAAATCCCTCAGCGCCTCAGCAGAAGTTGAGGCTATTGTCGCCTCCACAATTCGCATTTTCCCAGTGACAAGATAGATACCAACAAGGCTGGTCACACCAAGGGCGACGGCCACATGGATGCCTAAAAGGACCAACCCCAACAACAGAGCGATGATCAGCGACGCAGTTCCAAAATCAAACACGTCAGAGTTCCATCCGCTCAACCCGCAGGTCAAAGACCTCGACAATAGCCAAAAGGGTGTAGTTGATACCAGCCATACCGGCCCCAAAAATGATCATCCAACGAGTCGGCCAGACCGGCACGCGCAGGGCACCCTCGCCGTCAAACTCTCCGTTCACAAATGATCGCACCGCGGGCGTGATGCCTGCCTTGAGTAAGAAAAAGAACAGTCCTGCCCCAAGCACAAAAGCAAGGATAAGAAGCAGTTTTTGCACAACCCTTGGCATCATCTCGACCAAAAAGTCTGCGCGCAACATCGATTGACTGCGCACTGCGTAACCGATTTGCAAAAAGACGATCATCACAACGGAATTCGCAACGATCTCTTTGGTGCCAGAAATCGGCATATTCATTGCGCGGGTGATGATGTCAGCCAAGATAAAGAAACACAAAAAAAACGCCCAAATCGCGCCCATTATCATCAGGAATTTTGTAAGCTGGTCGCTTATTCGCACCAGTGCCATAGGTGGCCTCAGAATTAAGGAATTGAGGCGCTCCGCCATTGGGCGAAACGCCAGATTTATAAAGTTACTTGATCTCGTAACGCTCTGGCCAAGTGTATCCGTTGGCTTCGGCACGTTCCAAAACGAGGTTCAGGACTTGCTTGGCAGGAAGACCCTGCGCTTCCAGATCGTCAGCAAGCGATTGTGGCCATGCAGCAAGGCTTTCTGCCCATTCTTCACGTACACCGGAGTCGATCTCTGTCACCGTGATTGTCTCACGCAAAACATCGACCAAACGGTCGTATTCCGACGCATTTACAATACCGGTCTGCTCTTCAAAATCGGCCGCTACTTCGTGCAGGATTACTTTAAAATCATCCGGCAGCTCGTTGTAGGTGTCTTGGTTGATGGTCAAACCATGCCACGTCATCGATCCAAAACCGATCAGCGTGTAATAAGGGCCAGGCTCATAAAGTTTCAAGTTCACCCAAGCCGAGGGGAACATGATCCACCCTTCATAGACGTTCGTGTTCATCTCTGTATAGGCAGTCGCAAGGGACGACTGAACTTCGGATACACCGGCAAGTTTCAACCAATTGAGGTTCAGGCCAGCACCGGCGATTTTCTGACCTTGTAAATCTTCAAGGTCATCCCACGCGAAAGACGTGCCCAAGTTATAGCCACCGTCTGCGATACGGCTAAGAAGCACTTGATTGAACTTGTCCTCGAAAACATCCGTCAAATACGGCACTTCGGCATAGACTTCTTGCGCAATTTTTAACGACTTTTCAGGGTCCATCGTGCCAAAAGGCATCATAACTTGAAACGCATGCAGAGGTAGATTGGAAGGCTCGAAGCAGTAGCAGAATCCACCGATGTCCAAGATGCCGTCCTGCACCCCTTCCAACACTTCGGTCACTTTGACGATTGAACCAGAATAACCTTCAACAAAGTTGACCGTATGGTCGGTGCGTGCTTCGACGCGTTCTTTGAGTTCTTTTTGGAAGTAGTCAATCATCAGCCCGGCATAGACAACGCCGGGTGGATGCCCAGAGCCTATCCGAAGTGTGATGTCTTCTGCGGTTGCCGCTGTCCCGAAAGTCAGCGCTGTGAGCGCAGCTGCGCCCGTTGCAAAAAGCTTGTTCATTTTATCCTCCCTTTGAAATTCCAGAACCGTCCCAACTGCTCCTGTTTTCAGGTTATCAGCAGGCTCGGCGTTCTTTCTTTCTGCTCTTGGTACTCCTTTCGTTTTTCAAACTGCCTTGTTTGTTCTTAAGCAGGTTCTGCCGTTTTAAGTGATGCAAGATCTGCCTTAAGGTTGGTTTTCTGTTGGTCGTTTAGTGGCACCAGCGGCGGAGCCATCCGTGTCCAGCCGTCATCCCCTGAACGCCATGCTTCCACCTGCTTCATTGCTGCCATTAACGGATATTTCGATGCGATACCGCGGGCTTCTTTGACCTGCGCAAAGGCCGCGCTGTCGGCACCACCCGCTTTTCCCTTTTGCACGTAATTTGCAAATGCATTGGTAGAGCCAGAGATAATCCCAGCACAGCCGCCTTCCAGACCTTCAAACAAGAAGGCTTCGCTTGACGGGTAAATGTCGAAATCAGCATCGACGCCACCGGTTGCCCTGGCGAAAGCAAGGGCTTGCGACATATCTCCGCTGGAGTCTTTAAGCCCAGCGACCATAGGCCCAAAATCTTTTTTCAAACGTACAGCCACGTCCACTGGGATCGGCGTCGCTGACATCTGCGGAAAATGGTAAAGGTAGACGCGCAATCGATCGTCGCCAATCGCCTCGATGAGTTGGGCAAAGTAACGATACAACCCTTCGTCACTGGGGTTTTTGTAGTAAAATGGCGGCAAGACCAGCACATTTGGAAAACCCGCATCCAACGCGGCTTTCGACAGGTCGATTGCGTCCTGTGTCGCGCAAGCACCCGTTCCAAAGATGGCACGGGCCGGGTCAAACCCTGCATCCGCAAAGGCCCCGGCAAGCTCCATTTTTTGACGAAAGGAAATCGAGTTACCCTCGCCCGTCGTTCCGGTCGGAGCAACCCCATCGCATCCGCCTTCAGTTGTCAGATACTGGCAATAAGCCACCAGCTTTGCCGTATCGAGCGCACCATCTTCTTTGAAGGGAGAGACCGCCGCTGCATAAATTCCTCTGATCGCTTTTGACATTATTCTTCCTATTTTC
>CAZJAW010000067.1:0-9182 GCA_964544035.1 uncultured Rhodobacterales bacterium | reverse complement strand
TGTGAATATAGTACGAAGTAGTGCTTTTTTAATGCGAAGTCGCACTATATAACCCCATATAGTACGATATTGCACTAAAGAGGAATCTCATGTCTTTGTCACGCCGCAGAACTTTGTCTCTATTGGGCGGAGGGGTCATTTTGGCCGCAACGGCTGCTGTTGGGGTCAAGGTAACTCGCATGCCACACTCTGCCTATGAGCCCTGGGCTGCCGCTGGCACGTATAACGATCCGCGCATGCGTGCGTTAAGCTATGCGATCCTTGCGCCCAACCCCCACAATCGCCAGCCTTGGCAAGTGGACTTACGCAAGGATGGCGAGGTGACTCTGCGTGTCGATACGGATCGCATGTTGCCCCATACTGATCCGTTCAACCGTCAGATTGTCGTGGGGCTAGGGTGTTTCTTGGAGTTGATGGTTCTTGCGGCTGCTCAGGACGGCTTTGGTGTCACACTTGATTTGTTTCCCGACGGCGAAGACCCGTCCGGGCTGGATGAGCGCCGGGTGGCAGTGGCGCGTTTTGTTCCCGGTGCGGCAACCCCGGAACCTGCATTGTTTGATCACGTCTTGGCCCGACGGACGTTAAAGGAACCGTTTGATACGAACCGACCTGTTGATGTGGCTGTTCTGGATCGCGCTCTAGGGGCGGCCACGTTTACATCGTTTGCTGGGTCCGTTGCGCCTGATGACGTTGCCGCGTTTCGCGAAATCAGTCGCAACGCTCTACGTATAGAGTTGGACACTCCCCGCACTTATAAAGAAAGCGTCGATCTATTCCGCATCGGTAGTCGCGAAGTTGCGGCAAACCCGGATGGCATTGATTTTACAGGTCCGGCGTTCGAAGCGATGGCTTTGACGGGTCGCTTTACACGCGAGATTGCGATGGACCGGACGTCTTTGACCTACATCGAAGGGGAAAAGGCCGTCTTTGCCAATACCGATACGGCTATGGGGTTTTTGTGGCAGGTGACGACAACAAATTCGCGTACGGATCAGATCAATGCAGGGCGCGATTGGTTGCGCGTGAATCTTGCGACCACGGCACTTGGATTGGGGATGCAACCGCTGAGCCAAGGTTTGCAGGAATACCCGGAAATGTCAGAGATCTATGATCAATTGCACAAGCGACTGGCGCCGGACGGGGGAGTCGTGCAAATGTTTGCGCGCATTGGGTACGGTCCGGACGTCGGCCAAAGCCCAAGATGGCCACTGGAAAGCAAAATTGTGAATGCCTGACACCAACCCTGCCGTTTTCTTTGAAATCTTCACAGAAATCGGCATCATTGAACAGCTGAGCCGCGCGTCTTTAGAGGCGCGGTTACCGGATGGGCTGATTGCGCCGCATTTTGCTGTTCTGAACCATTTAGTCAGAGTTCATGACGGTCGCGCGCCGATAGAAATGGCGCGTGCGTTTCAGGTGCCCAAGACGTCGATGACCCACACGCTTAAGGGATTAGAGAAACGCGGGCTGGTGGAAATGCGCCCGAACGCCGAAGATGGCCGATCCAAGCGGGTTTGGCTAACAGAGGCCGGGCGCGCGCTGCGTGCTCAAACAATTGCGGCATTGGGCGCGGACTTTGCCAAGATGGCGGCAGAGTTTGATCTGGATCGGCTGGCGTCCATTCGCCCTATCCTAAGGGATTTGCGCATCATGATGGATGCGGCGCGCAATTGAAGCAGCTGAACTTTATCGCGTTGTGGACATTTCCGCCAAGGGACATGTTCGACATTGCCCCCCGCAGGCATGTTCGCTAAACGCGCCGCCATGACAGAACGCCCACATCGCAATTTCTATGGCCGCCTTAAAGGCAAGCCTCTGAAAGACAGTCAAAAGACCTATATAGCCGAGGACCTAGCGGCATTGTCGCCGGGCCTTGTGTCTTGGGACGACAACCCCGCCCGCACGCCGCTGGATTTGGAAGCGTTGTTTGCAGGCCGCCCGGTCTGGCTCGAAGTTGGGTTTGGTGGTGGTGAGCATTTGGTGCATCAGGCGGCCTCGAACCCGGATGTCGGTATCATTGGGGCAGAACCTTACATCAACGGTGTGGCCATGCTGCTGGGTAAAATCCGCCGGGCAGGCGTTGATAATCTGGCAATCCATCCCGGCGATGCGCGCGACTTGATGGATGTCTTGCCTGCGGCAAGCATTGCGCGCGCGTTTTTGCTGTATCCTGATCCGTGGCCCAAAGCGCGGCATCATCGCCGCCGCTTTGTAACGCCCGAGCATTTGGAACCTTTGGCCCGTGTCATGAAACCGGGTGCGATCCTGCGTGTGGCGACAGACATCGAAGACTATGTGCGTCAGACCATGGAAGAGGTTCCAAAGGCTGGGTTTGACTGGTTGGCTGAAGGGCCAAGCGATTGGCGCACCTCGTGGGATGATTGGATCAGCACGCGCTATGAGCTTAAGGCGCTGCGTGAAGGCCGCGTGCCGCATTATATGACTTTTCGCCGGCAGGGGTAAGGTCAGAGGCGCTGTGCGCCATCTGTAGAATTATTGGGGCACATGGAAGCCGGTGCGCGCGTGCTGTCTGGACGGACTGGCTTGTGCGGGGTAGGTGTGCGCCGACCAGAACAATGCGAGCCTTAATATGTCCAGCCACGGTGACCCTATCCCAATGACTTCTGCCGCCTGTGGCCCTTTGACGGGTCGTGCGGATGTGCCGGGGGACAAGTCGATTTCGCACCGCTCTTTGATCCTTGGGGCCATGGCGGTGGGCGAGACAACGATCACCGGTTTGCTTGAAGGGCAAGACGTTCTGGATACGGCCGAAGCGATGCGCGCCTTTGGCGCTGAGGTGACGGACCATGGTGGCGGCAAGTGGTCTGTGCACGGCGTTGGCGTTGGCGGATTTGCCGAGCCCGATCAAGTGATTGATTGCGGCAACTCTGGCACGGGCGTTCGATTGATTATGGGGGCGATGGCGACTTCGCCCATTTCGGCAACGTTCACTGGGGACGCAAGTCTGAACAAGCGCCCCATGGCGCGTGTTACTGATCCGTTGGCATTGTTTGGCTGTCAAACGGTCGGGCGTTCGGGGGGGCGGTTGCCGATGACGCTGGTGGGCGCTGCCGAGCCGGTGCCTGCGCGTTATGTTGTACCTGTGCCATCGGCGCAGGTGAAGTCCGCCGCGCTGCTGGCAGGTCTGAATGCGCCCGGTCAGACAGTGGTGATCGAGGCGGAGGCCACACGCGATCACACGGAGCGGATGTTGGCAGGCTTTGGGGCTGAGATCAGCACTGAGCTGACAGACGAGGGGCGCGTGATTACGCTGACTGGACAGCCCGAACTACAGCCCCAGCATATTGATGTGCCGCGTGATCCGTCATCGGCTGCTTTCCCGGTTTGTGCCGCGTTAATCGTGCCCGGTTCAGACGTTTTGGTGCCCACAATTGGTTTGAACCCGACGCGCGCCGGTCTGTTCACCACGTTGCGCGAGATGGGTGCGGATTTGACCTATGAAAACGAGCGCGAAGAAGGCGGAGAGCCTGTCGCAGATCTGCGCGCGCGCTTTTCGCCAAATTTGAAAGGCATCACTGTGCCTGCTGAGCGCGCGGCGAGCATGATTGATGAGTACCCGGTTTTGTCTGTCGTCGCAGCCTTTGCCAGCGGCGTGACGGATATGCCGGGTGTCAAAGAATTGCGCGTGAAGGAAAGCGACAGGATCGATGCGATGGCCGTGGGTTTGCGCGCCGCTGGGGTCGAAGTCGAAGACGGCCCGGATTGGTGGCGTGTGACGGGTTTGGGCCATGGCAATGTGCCCGGTGGAGCCACCTGTGCCAGCCATTTGGATCACCGCATTGCGATGGCGTTTTTGGTGATGGGCATGGCGACGGCAGCCCCTATGTCGGTGGATGACGGCGGGCCGATTGCAACGTCCTTCCCTATTTTTGAACCCTTGATGGCAAGCCTTGGTGCTGCAGTGAGCCGTACCTGATGAATAGCACGCAACCGTTCACTGTGGCCATCGATGGCCCTGCGGCGGCGGGTAAGGGCACAATTGGGCGTGCTTTGGCAAAGCGGTTTGGGCTGGCGCATCTGGACACAGGCTTGCTGTACCGCGCTGTTGGGGCGCAGGTTTTGACAGGTGCAGAGCCGATTGCGGCCGCGCAGGCACTGCAAGCCGGAGCACTAGAGCGCGACGACTTGCGCACGGCGGATGTGGCCGAAGCAGCCAGCAAGGTTGCCGTCATCCCAGAGGTGCGCGCGGCGTTACTGGATTTTCAGCGTGCCTTTGCACGGCGGGCTGGGGGGGCCGTATTGGATGGGCGTGACATTTGCACTGTGATTTGCCCTCAGGCTGAGGTGAAGATGTTTGTGACAGCCACACCTGAGGTGCGCGCAGAACGCCGCTTTGTCGAGCTGACGGGGCGGGGGCATGAGCCTGTCCATGAGGAAGTGCTTGCCGACGTTAAAGCGCGCGACGAGCGCGACAGCCGGCGTGCAGCGGCACCGCTAATGGCGGCGGAAGGCGCACATGTGCTGGATACATCCGAGTTGGGGATCGACGCCGCCGTGGCGGCTGCGATCGCCATCGTAGAACAGGCCCGCGGTTCAGGCTGAATGCGCGCCGTCTGAGAGCGTTTTTACAAAGGCCAGAACGTCTGCGACACTGTCGCCCGCGGCGATCTTACTGACGATGGCAGACCCGACCACGGCCCCGTCAGCAACCGACGCAATCGCGCGCGATTTTTCTGGGGTGTTGATGCCAAATCCCACGATCACAGGTAAATCCGTTGCGTCCTTGATGCGCGCGACTTCTGGGCCGACGTTGGTGGCTTCGGCCTCGGCCGAGCCTGTGATGCCGGTGATCGAAACGTAATACACAAAACCAGAAGTGTTTTGCAGCACGCGGGGCAGGCGCTTTGCATCCGTTGTGGGCGTGGCAAGACGGATGAAATTCAAACCTGCTGCTTGGGCCGGAATGCACAGTTCGCTGTCTTCCTCGGCGGGCAAGTCAACAACGATCAATCCGTCGATACCGGCGGCCTTGGCGTCGGCTAGAAACGTGTCTACGCCGCGCGAATAGATCGGGTTGTAATACCCCATAAGAATGATGGGCGTGGTGTCGTCACCTTCGCGGAAGGCGCGGGCCATCTCTAGCGTGCGTTCAAGTGTCATGCCTGCCTCAAGCGCGCGTTGCCCAGCCAGTTGGATCGTGGGGCCGTCCGCCATCGGATCAGTGAACGGCAATCCCAATTCGATGATGTCCACGCCAGCGGCGGGCAGCCCGCGCACCACTTCCAAAGAACGCTCATAATCCGGATCGCCTGCCATCACATAAGAGACAAAAGCCTTTTTACCTGCCGCCTTAAGGGCTGCGAACTTGGCATCGATCCGTGTGCTCATTGTCATCTCTCCGTTTGAGGTGCGCCTTGACTGCCCCAGAGGGCGGCGAAAGGCAAGCGTGCTCAGAACGAGATGTGATAGCGAATGGACAAGGTGTTCAAACCAGGGTTGTCGTCGCCAAGGCCCGCATTGGATTTGTGCGCAAGCCCAGCCGATATGGCACGCGCATTGTCGAACTTATATCCAACACCAAGAAGGCTGCGGAATTCCAAAGTCGAACCGAGATCGTTGTTGGTGGTACCTGCGTTGCTAAGACCCGGCATAAACGAGCTTTCGATGAAGACCCCGTTTTCAAATTGAAACCTGTTCCAGATCCCGGCACCGACAAACAAATCACCTTTCCCGGTCACGCTGGCCGTAGCACCAATAGCTGTTGAAAAGCGACGGCGCTCAAAAAATGGTCTGTGGCGGTACTCGAATTCAAAAATGGCTGAATCTTCTCCGTCGTCCCGGAAATCAGTGGCGCCCAGACCTAAGGTGATCTCTTGGGCTATTGTGTAAACGGGGACCAAGGAAACGACGATTGCCAGTGCGGCAATCCGAAGTGACGTCATGCGAAAGCTCCTGCACGGTGTTTACTCAATGCAGAACAATGCAAACTGTCAATCGAACGGGACAAGGGATAGTTTTGGTATGCTGCAGCGGTCAAGTCACGTTTTGCCAACGGCCCTATGATGTCATTGTCTTGCAACCCTGCACCGTCCTGCTAGAAGCAGCGCAACAGTAAATTCGAGGGTGCTATGGGCTTTAAGATGGGGATTGTTGGTTTGCCAAACGTGGGCAAATCAACGCTGTTCAACGCGTTGACCAAGACGGCAGCAGCGCAAGCGGCCAACTTTCCGTTCTGCACTATTGAACCTAACGTGGGTGAGGTCGCGGTGCCGGATGCGCGGCTGGATAAGCTGGCGGCGATTGCGTCCTCCAAATCCATCATCCCGACACGCATGACATTTGTGGACATCGCGGGCTTGGTGAAAGGTGCATCCAAAGGCGAGGGCCTGGGCAACCAGTTTCTTGCCAACATCCGCGAGGTGGACGCCATCGCCCATGTGCTGCGCTGTTTCGAAGACGGCGATGTCACACACGTTGAGGGGCGCGTGGACCCGGTCGCAGATGCTGAGACGATTGAGACCGAGCTGATGCTCGCAGATATCGAATCCATCGAAAAACGTTTACAGAACCTTGTTCGCAAAGTGCGCGGTGGTGACAAAGAGGCAGTGCAACAAGAACGCCTGATGCGCGCCGCTTTGGAGGCCTTGGAAAACGGCCAACCTGCGCGTTTGGTTGATGTGGACGACGACGACCTTAAGGCATGGAACATGCTGCAACTGCTGACCACCAAGCCAGTTCTGTTTGTGTGCAACGTGGGCGAGGCCGAAGCGTCCGCTGGCAATACGCATTCTGCGGCTGTGGCTGCGATGGCGGCAGAGCAGGGCAATTCCCATGTGGTGATCTCGGCCCAGATCGAGGAAGAAATCAGCCAGTTGGAAGCGGACGAGGCTGTCATGTTCCTTGAAGAGATGGGGCTGGCTGAGGCAGGTCTCGACCGCCTGATCCGCGCAGGCTATGAGCTGTTGCACCTTGAGACATACTTTACCGTAGGCCCCAAAGAAGCGCGCGCCTGGACGATCAAGTCAGGCACCTCTGCGCCCAAGGCTGCGGGTGTGATCCACGGTGATTTTGAAAAGGGTTTCATCCGGGCCGAAACGATTGCCTATGATGATTTTGTCGCGCTGGGCGGTGAACAGGCATCAAAGGACGCAGGTAAAATGCGCGCCGAGGGCAAGGGGTATGTGGTGAAGGACGGGGATGTGCTGCACTTTTTGTTCAATACCTA
The DNA here is from genome assembly GCA_964544035.1 of uncultured Rhodobacterales bacterium. Classification (GTDB taxonomy): domain Bacteria; phylum Pseudomonadota; class Alphaproteobacteria; order Rhodobacterales; family Rhodobacteraceae; genus Tateyamaria. Next base: position 1,996 of record CAZJAW010000067.1, on the reverse strand, counting down.
AGGCGGCTTAGAACACCATCAAGGTCACTGGCAACACAAGGGCTGCACCAATCAAGCAACAGGCCAGCAGCGCGAGCGCAAACCCTGAACGGTTGGCGATCTTGACCTGACGGATAATGGCGCTGCGATCAATTGCGCCAGGTATTTCACCCGTCGCGACAAACGGTTCAAGCTTTGCGGCCTGATCCGACAACCTGCGCCCTTTGTGGGCGATCATCGCCCACATTCCCAACAGGAAATGCGCAAATGTCGGCAACAGCGTTGTTGCGATCATCATATAAAGCGCCGTGCCTTGGGATGGGTTGGCCTGGACCTGTTGCCAATATTGCGTCGCGCTGCATGGTAACGTGTCTGGGCTGATCGCACCCCAAAGGCCAAGTAGGCCGATCAACCCAGCAAGCAGGCCGCACAAGCACAACAGGGCAGCGCACAGATCGACAACCGATCGCAATAGAATTTTGGCCAACCCGTCGCGCGCCCGGCTTTGATCCAGAAACCATCGGGTGATCGCAAGTGACATCCAATCGGCCACAGCATTTGCGATGGGCAAAAGGAGGTATAAGAGGACAATCAGCGCTGCCGTTTCGTGGTCCTCATTGAAAAACGCAAAGGCAACGGCACCGGCAAAGACAACGGCAAAGGCAAAGGCACCGGCAACGGCAACGGCATCGGCAACGGCACCGGCAATGGCAACGACAATGGCAATGGCACCGGCAACGACAATGGCACCGGCAAAGAAACCCAACACCACTGGCCCACCTTGGCCAGAAAACCGGGCCCAGTGGTGTCTCTGTCAATAGGCCTAAACACCTTTGCAACACACCAATCTGCAAAATTTTGTGCATTGGACGCGATCCAAATCGCGCCGCCAAGGCCAAAGCTGGCTGCCAGCGCACGCCAGAGCCGTGATAGAAAATCCGACTGATCCTGAAAGAGTGCCAAACCACCCGGGCTGTGGACGTTGAAGAAAACCCAGCCAAGGAAAAGCGCAATCAGCGGATAGAAAAACGCCAGTTGCAGGCAGCGGTTCAGGGCCTTTGCGGACAGGCGCGGCCCGTAAAAATCATCACTCCATTTGCGCAGATCCGTAACGCTAGCCAAATAGGCGACGTGACTGTCCGCGCGCCATGTCTTCGCCAGCTTTTCCAAACCCGCGCGATCTTGAAGTTGGTCATTCAGCGTCGGTGCACCATATTTATCGCGCGCCAGCCAATAAGAGAGCAACGCAACCGCAACGGCCAGCAAAGCCCCACTTATGAAGGGATGTGTGCCCGCCCAAGTCTAAAGAGCTTGCAAAACCTCCATATTTATTCTGTCGCCCGTTTTTATTGCTAGGTTCGATGAATATCGCGTCAGCGTAAACAGGGGCAGGGCAAGGAACAAGCGCGCGCGTAGAGAAACGAGGCCCGTAGTGTGGCATTTTCTCTTGCGGCCCCCGGCTGGCGTCTCTAAACGGGTCAGCGGAGACGTGGCCGAGTGGTCGAAGGCGCTCCCCTGCTAAGGGAGTAGGCCCGGAAGGGTCTCGAGGGTTCGAATCCCTTCGTCTCCGCCATAACGTTCTAAAACAATGACTTAGAAGTTGGGCAGACAAGTGCGACACAAAGTGGAGCACAAGCCCATAAAGCTGTCAGCCTATCTTTCCCCGTCGCAACAAGGCGTCTACTATTTTCGCTTCCCTCTTCCTCGCGTTGAGAACGCAAGGCGTAGCACTGTCAGAATATCTCTCAGAACAAAATGCCCTGACCGGGCTGGCGATTTGGCCCGGTATCTTGCATCCTGCGGGCGATTGGTTCGGGATAACAAGACGTTGGCAAGGCTGATGGTAATTTTGGGGCCGTTTTCTCTGCGACGGGGGGCAATAAAAACCTAGCCGTTAAGGTAATCTACAAACACCAAGTGCCGGATCTGCCACCGTCAGATGGGACCACACTTGCAAACCAACAGATTGTGGATGCGGTGAATTACAAACGCAGCCGTGTTGAGGACGAGCTTAAAG
>CAZJAW010000066.1:0-9183 GCA_964544035.1 uncultured Rhodobacterales bacterium | reverse complement strand
GGCCTCTGCCGGCAAATCAAACGCTTTTGCCAGTCGTGCACGGGTTTCATAGGCTTGCGCCAACGCCAAAGGCGAACCACGGGTGCCGATCTTGAGGGGGGTGGATGAATTCGGAAGTCGCATTGCCATGGTTTATCTTTTAGGTGTGTCACCTTATCCCCACAACTGGAAACGACGAGTCAAAGGCAGATCGCAATGAATGACGGGCTTCACAGCAAAACGATATTGAGAGCTTTGGCGGGCGAGACCCTGCCAACGCCGCCGATTTGGATGATGCGGCAGGCTGGGCGCTATCTGCCTGAATACAAGGCAACGCGGGCACAAGCGGGCGATTTTTTGTCACTTTGCTATAACCCGGAATTGGCCGCTGAAGTCACTTTGCAGCCCATTCGACGCTATGGATTTGATGCGGCGATTCTTTTTGCCGACATCTTATTGGTCCCGCAGGCTTTGGGGGCAGATCTGTGGTTTGTAACTGGCGAAGGGCCACGTTTGTCGACCATCACGGCGCAGTCGGATTTTGATGTGCTCAAGCCTGTCTCGGCTGTTCACGACACGTTGAACCCGATTTACGAGACTGTAAAAATTCTGCGCCGCGAATTGCCCAAAGAGACAACCTTGATCGGTTTCGCAGGCGCCCCGTGGACGGTGGCGACCTATATGATCGCAGGACAAGGCACGCCGGATCAAGGCCCCGCCCATGCGCTGATGCAAGGCAATGTCTCGCTGTTCGAAGCCCTTTTGGCACGCATCACGGCTGCCACCATCGAATACCTTTCAGCCCAGATTGAGGCAGGGGCCGAAGTGGTCAAGATTTTTGACAGTTGGGCGGGATCGTTGAACAGCGAAGCATTCCAGAAATACGCCGTCGCACCATGCGCCGAAATCACAGCCGCGATCAAAGCGCGCCACCCCGGCATTCCGGTTATCGGCTTTCCACGTGAAGCGGGCGATGGCTATGTTGGGTTTCACGCACAGACAGGGGTGGATTGCGTGGCTCTTGATAATTCGATTTCGGCAGACTGGGGCGCGAAACATGTGCAGGTCGATGGCTGTGTGCAAGGCAACCTTGCGTCCCGACATATGGTGACCGGAGGGCAGGAGTTGATCGATGAGACACGTGCCATCGTCAAGGCGTTCTCCAAGGGGCCGCATATCTTCAATCTAGGCCATGGAATTACGCCAGATGCGGATCCTGAAAATGTTGCGCTTATGATCGAAACGGTACGCAACTGCTAAGGACCCGATTTCGGTCTTGACGATTCTTGGGGGCTGACATAGGTCACGCCTCCAGTGGCGCGGTAGCTCAGTTGGTTAGAGCGATCGACTCATAATCGATAGGTCGGGAGTTCAAGTCTCCCCCACGCCACCATTTATCACCCTGAATTTTGCCGATGGGCAGTGCTTGATGGGCGGCCCCAACTTACGCGTCATCGCTTTGGGATCGCTAATTCCAACGTCGCGATGAAAGAATCAGACAGAGCGGATGTCGAATGTGGCGCGAATGGCTGCATCTGTTTGGGAATCGATATACTCAGCGGGCGGAGCGGCTAGGATCGCATCCACCTTGGCGCTGGCACGATCCCAAGCGGTCAGTGCGCCGCCTTCTTCCCATGTCCTGGGTGTGTCGCGGTCAGCCAACACGGGATAGACGTAGTCTCGTTCCATCGCGGCAATTGTGGCGGGACCACCAAGGAAGTGACCTTCGCCCAAAATTGCTGCGCAGATCCCGTTATAGTCAAGCGTGTCCTCAGACACTTCAATCCCGCGCAGGATGCGGTAGGTGGCGGCATGCATTTCGTCGTCCAGAACAAAAGCCTCGAAACTTGCGCCAAGAAGGGCTGCCGTCATGCCAGAGCTTTCGTAGATGAGGTTGCCCCCGGCAAGCGCTGCGGCGAGCGACGTCAGCCCCTTTTCCGCACCATATTGCGCATCCAGTGCTTTGGCATCCGTCATACTTGCGGCAACGCCAGATACGAGCCCCAGCCAGTTGATCAATTGGGCTGAGGCAGCATTCAGCACAGCGATTTCCCCGCCACCACCAGCGAAGGCACCAGTGCGCAGATCAATCACCAAAGGCCAGTTGGAAAACACCATCGGATGGCCCGGCTTGATGACGTGCACCATCACAAGGCTTGCCAGCGTTTCAGCAAGCGATTGGGCAAGGAAACCTGCCAAAGTTGCGGGGGCAGTGGCTCCTGCCTGCGCTGCCGTGATGCATGAGACGGGGATGTTGTGTGCAAGGCATTCAAAGACCGTGTCCACGGCATCCGCGCCAAACCGCATGGGCGAGATGACGGGGCTGATATGAGCTTTGACAAAGGGTCGTTTGGCAAAGCTGCCTGTACCACCCGCGATCATGTCGAACATGCCGACAATGGGGGCGACGTGTTGGGCCAGTGTAAATGCGGTGGCCACGGGCTTGGTCGTATTGCGCATCAGCGCATAGGCGGTGTTGACATCCAACGTCCACTCATCCGGTAGGTCAGTGGCGATGCAGCAGCGGGTGAACCAGCTGACATTTGTCAGGGCGTCTTGAAGGCGGGTAAAGTCATGCAAATCGGCGAGGGTTGAAGCACGGTAAAGCCGCGTTTTTCGATCCAGTGTTTGAACCGCAGCGCCCCCTGTGCCGAAATGGACCGCAGTTCCACCAACCTCGATGGAACGTGCCGGATCGCGCCCATGCAAAGGAAAAGTTTTGGGGGCTTGATCAATGGCGTCTTCAACCAAAGTACGGGGCAGGGTGACGCGTCCTGTTGCGGTTGATGTGGCCCCGGCGGCCTCTAGCGTGGCGCGCAAGCGATCAGGAACCTCTCCCATCCCTAATTCGGCCAGAAGGCGCAGGGCTGTGTCATAGATGTCATGCATCTCGGCTGGGGACAGCGGGCGGTACTGCCCGCCCACTTGGCCCGGTGGCGCAGGGTTCATCGGTGGGCCTGCGGCGCGGGCGGCTTTGCGGGCGATCCGGCCTGCGCGCTTTGTCTTGGGGTCTGACATCGGAACTGGGAAGATCCTTTTGGACAACTCTACAAGTGGGACACTATTGTTTTCAGGTCAATGAATACAAATTTTCAGAACGATAAAGCAGAAATTGAGCGATTGACGCTGTACCCTTTTGCTTCATTGTTCCGGCAAATACTCATTTTGCGAAGGTAACTTATGAAAACCCAAACGCGCGCTGTTGTCATCGGTGGCGGTATCGCTGGATGTTCGACCCTGTATCACCTAACCCAAGAGGGATGGGCTGATGTGGTTTTGGTGGAACGGGACGAGCTGACCAGCGGCACCACTTGGCATTCAGCGGCGCAAGTCACCAACTTTGGCATGACGCAAACGATGGTGGGCCTGAAATCTCATTCCATTAGCCTGTACCAGGAACTGCGCGATGATCCGGACTATCCGGTGCAGTACAATCACGGGGATGGTGGCATCCGGCTGGCCAATACCGAGGCGCAGATGGATGGTTATCGTCACTTTGCTTCAATGGCGCGTGGCATGGGTGTTGAGTTCGAAGTTTTGGATGCCGAAGAATGCGCACGTCGCCACCCGTTGATTTCGACGGACAACCTGTTGGGTGGTCTTTGGGACGGCAATGACGGTGACATTGACCCCGCGTCTTTGTGTCAGGCTTTGGCGCGGCGTGCGCGCAAGGCGGGCGCTGAAGTGTACCGCCAGACCAATGTGACAGGTTTGACCCAGCATAAGGATGACAACTGGACTGTGCACACCAGCAAGGGCGATATCGATTGCGAAGTCGTCATTAACGCCTGTGGTTACCGCGTGAACGAAGTCGGCGCGATGATGGGTGTCCATCACCCTGTCGCTTCGATGGAGCACCAGTATTTTGTTACCGACGAAATCCCCGGCATCGTCGCGGCAGGCCACCGCATGCCGCTGCTGCGTTGCCCAATCAGCGACTATTATTGCCGCCAGGAAAAGAACGGCCTGCTGCTTGGGTTCTATGAACAGGACTGCAAAACTTGGGGCATGGACGGCATCTCGCCCGACTTTTCGAATGACCTTTGCCCAGACGATCTGGACCGCGTCACGGACGTGCTTGAGGGGGCGTTCGCGCGCATGCCTGCGCTGATGGAGGTTGGGATCAAGAACATAGTGAATGGCCCCATCACCTACACAATAGATGGCGCGCCTTTGGTTGGCCCGATACCCGGCAAGCGCAATGCATTCTGCATCATTGGACTGCGCGCGGGGCTGGGCGAAGGCGGTGGCCATGGTTGGCTGCTTGCGCAACAGATCGTACATGGAGAGGCGCAATACGACACATGGGTCATCGATCCGCGCCGCTTTACCGGCCATGGCAATGCCGAACTGACATCGCTTAAGGCGATTGAGGATTATCAGAACGAATTCCGCTTTCACTTCCCCGACGAACACCGCCCTGCTGGGCGCCCGATCAAAACGACACCTTTGACCCCGATCATGGCTGCTGAGGGCGCAGAATTCACTGTGGTGAACGGCTGGGAACGGGTGGACTACATCAAACCGACACCGGATTTTCATCCGACTCTGGGCTTCCATTTTGACGAAGCCTTTGACGTCGTCGCAGATGAAGTCGCCGCTGTCCAAAAGGCTGTTGGGCTGTGTGAAGTCAACGGTTTTAACCGTATCGAAATCGACGGACCTGACGGGCATGCCTTCCTGGATCATCTGATCTGCGGGCGGGTCACGAAGAAAGAGGGAAAAGTCGGCCTTGGTTATCTGCTCAATGACCACGGTTGCATCAAAGCCGAAGCGACAGTCGCCAATCTTCCGGGTGGGCTTTTGTGGTTCGGCTCTGCCGCAGCTGCGGAATGGCACGATATGGACTGGTTGAAGCGCAATGCAGACGGGTTTGATGTCTCAATCCGCTCGCTTACCAACGACTACACCATCCTTGTGCTGGCGGGTCCCAAATCGCGAGATGTGATGCATAAGGTCAGCCGCGATGACTGGTCCAAAGCTGCTTTTCCGTGGTTGTCCGTGCGCCATGCGTTCATCGGAATTGCGCCTGCCGTGGTGATGTCGGTCAGTTTTTCGGGCGAGATGGCCTATGAAATCCATATCCCGAACAACCAGCTTTATGCCGCCTATCTTGCCCTGCGTGCAGCAGGTGAAGGACACGGGTTGCGCCTGTTTGGCGCGCGTGCCGTGGACTCAATGCGAATGGAAAAGGGTTTCCTACATTGGAAAGCAGACCTTTTGACCGAATTTGACCCGTTCGAGACTTCGCTGGGTCGGTTCGTCAAGATGGATAAAGAATTTGTCGGCAAGACCGCTTTGGAAAAGCGTCAGGTTAACGGGCCAACAGTGAAACTGGTCACCTTGCAGGTAGAATCGACCACCACCCCCGCCCATCCCGGTGCGTCTGTCATGTTGGACGGTAAGGTCGTCGGCACCGTTAGTTCCGGCGATTGGGGGCACCGCGTGGGGATGAATATCGCCTATGCATTCATGAAACCTGATCAGGCAGCAGAAGGCACAGCCCTGCACATCGATATGCTTGGTGCGCTGGTGCCAGCACGGGTGATCCCACCTGCGCCTTATGATCCAGAAATGACCTTGCCGCGTGGATAAAGCCCTGTACGATATGGTGTTATGAAAGCTACAAGGCGAGGTGACAGAGTCTGACGCGTTTCGTGGCAGCACCTCGGGAAAACGAGTCAAACTTGTAACATCTGACCCATCTAGGGAGGAAGAATATGACCATCTCACGCAAATCATTCCTGAACATTGTCGGGGCTGCGGCCCTTGCCATGGGGTTCGGAGCGGCCGCACAGGCTCAAGAGGTGACGCTGTCGCTGCACCAGTTCCTGCCTGCGCAAGCCAACGTGCCTAAGTTGATCTTGGACGTCTGGGCGGACAAAGTCGAAGAAGCCAGCGAAGGACGGATCAAGATTGATCGCTTTCCATCAATGCAGCTGGGGGGCAGCCCGCCAGAGTTGATGGATCAGGCCATTGATGGCGTGGCAGACATCGTCTGGACTGTGGTCGGGTATACACCGGGCCGTTTCCCCAGCACGGAAGTCTTTGAAATGCCGTTCATGATGACAAACGCCAAAGCGATGTCATCGGCCTATTGGCAGATGTTTGAAAAGCACATGAAGGACACTGAATTCAAGGACGTTCATATTCTTGGCACGTGGGTGCACGGCCCTGGCATGCTTCATACCAGCAAAGAAGTACGGACACCTGCTGACATGGAAGGTCTGAAGGTGCGTGGCGGCTCACGTACTGTGAACGCGCTGTTGGACAAGATGGGCTCGACACCTGTTGGTATGCCGGTCCCCGCAATCCCCGAAGCCGTGAGCAAGGGCGTTATCGATGGCACCACTATTCCATGGGAAGTTACGGCGGCGCTGAAGATTCCGGAGTTGGTTGAAAACCATACGGAATTCGAGGGTAACGCGCTTTATACGCTGACGTTTGTCTTGGCGATGAACAAGGACCGCTATGCGGATCTGCCGGCAGATTTGCAAAAGGTCATCGACGAAAATTCCGGTCTGGAATTCAGCATTTTTGCCGGTGGGACAATGGCTGAAGCCGATGGACCCGCGCGCGCATTGGCTGCTGATGCGGGCAACAACATCGTCACAGTGTCTGGAGCTGATCTGGATGCGTGGACTGCGATTTCGCAATCTGTTGTGGATGACTGGGTTGCGGATATGGAAAGCAAAGGCATCGACGGTCAAGCGCTGATCGACGAGGCGCGTGCATTGATGGATGCCTACGACGGCTAAGTGCGCAACAGGGCCGCAGCGGTTGCCGCTGTGGCCCTTTTTCCCTTTAAAAATGAGGCACCTATGCACCGTTTGGTGAAATGGCTATCGCGTGCATCTGCGGTGATTGGCGGTATTGTGCTGTTGATTTTGGTGGCGTTGACCACCTTGTCGATCATCGGGCGCGAAATCTCTAAAATTGGGCATGGGTTGGGTGACAGCTGGTTTGGACAGATGCTGGTTGCCAGCGGTCTGGACGAAATCAAAGGCAGCTATGAGCTTACGGAAGCTGGCGTTGCATTTGCCATTTTTGCCTTCTTTCCGGTCTGTCAGTTTTACGGCCAGCATGCGACGGTGGATGTGTTCACCTCGGCTTTGCCACGCCGTGCATTGAATTGGTTGCGCGCCTTTTGGGAGGTCGTGTTGGCTGTCGTGATCGTCTTTATTTCCTTACGTCTTTACGAAGGTATGCTGCGCTACATTGGCAACGGAGAGACGACCTTGTTCCTACAATTTCCGCTTTGGTGGGCCTATGCCGCCAGCGTAGGTGCCGCACTTGTTGCAAGCATAACGGCCATCTATTGCGCTTGGGCGCGGATCGCCGAGGCCGCGACAGGCCGCGCGATCCTGCCTGAAGGATAAGTCATGGACTGGATCAAAGACGTTGTGCAATTTGTCGGCCTAAGCCGGTTGGAGCTGGGATTTTGGTCCTTTCCTATTCTTCTGGGCCTTATTTTTCTGCGCGCGCCCATTGGGCTGGCCATGTTTTTATGCGGGGTTTTGGGCTGGATTTTTGCCATGAACGGCAACCCAGTTCCTATCATGGCCAAACTCAAATCCGAGACCTACACCACATTTTCCAATTATTCGTTGACCATCATTCCGATGTTCCTGCTGATGGGCCAATTTGCGACCCTTTCCGGCATGTCGACGGCTTTGTTCAAAGCCGCCGAGAGCTTTTTGGGCCATCGCCGTGGCGGCGTCGCTATGGCCAGCGTTGGGGCCTGTGCGGGCTTCGGTGCGATCTGCGGATCGTCTTTGGCGACAGCAGCCACGATGAGCCGCGTGGCGTTGCCAGAGCTAAAACGATATGGATATTCAGGAGGCTTCTCGACGGCGACATTAGCGGCGGGTGGAACATTGGGCATCCTGATTCCGCCTTCTGTGATCCTTGTGATCTATGCGATCATTACCGAACAAAACATTGCGAAGCTGTTCGTTGCGGCTTTCATCCCCGGTATTTTGGCGGCCATTGGATACGTCATCACCATCTCGATTTATGTGCGCCTGTATCCAGCATCGGCAGGCACAAAACCAGCTGTGCCTATGGCCGAACGCTTTAAAGCGCTGGCCGAGACGTGGCCTGTCTTGATGATTTTTGCCATCGTCGTTGGCGGCATCTACGCTGGGTGGTTTACCCCGACCGAAGGCGCCGCGATTGGGGCTGCAGGCACTGGGATCGTGGCATTTGTGGGCGGTAACCTAACGTGGCGCGTGCTGGGCGAGGCGTTGATTGGGACAGCAAAAACCACGGCAATGATCTTTTTCATCGTGCTGGGTGCGGCGCTTTACAACAACTTTTTGGCGCTGTCAGGTGCGCCGCAGTACCTTGCTGATTTTGTTTTGACTCAAGGGTTTGGTCCGTTTTTTGTACTGTCGGTGATCTTGCTGTTTTATCTGGTGTTTGGTTGTCTGATGGACAGCCTGTCAATGATCTTGCTGACGGTGCCCATCTTTTTCCCGGTGATCTCGGGGCTCGATTTTGGGATGAGCGCGGAACACGTGGCGATCTGGTTTGGCATCCTTGTTCTGATTGTGGTTGAGGTCGGGTTGATCACGCCGCCGGTAGGGATGAACCTGTTTATCATCAACGCAATGGACCGCGAAACACCGATGACTGAGACCTACAAAGCCGTTATGTTCTTTGTCGGGTCGGACATTGTGCGGGTAATCCTGTTGGTCGCGTTTCCAATCATTACGCTGTTTTTGGTCCCGGTTTGATGCCGCGCACTTTGGCGGTGTTAAGGTTTTGAAACTCGGCGGTTTTGGGGTGTGCAGACTGTACACTGTCGGGTGCACTTTGAAGTCGATTGGTGAATTGATACCGCATGCTGCGGACTAGGCTTATCGACGAAATAAAATCGGTATCGTTTCCTTTTTTGGCCCTCACCTAGTGGTTTTCCGAACTGATGGTTCCTGACTAGGGGTAAGCGCATCTTAGAGTTTTGAATCCGGGCAGACCAAAGAAAGGAGCCCATTTTTTGGGCGCTTGGCGCGACGTAATCCGCTGTAGGACGGCGAACTTGGTGTGCAGCGCACCTGATCCCTTGAAGTGTGCAGATAGGCAGCTAATTGGCTGATAGAAGGGAGTAATCGCTTTCATGACCACCCCAAAACCCATTCCTAGTGCGTCCTTGGCGCTAATCGATAGGCTCGCGTCGCGTGTGCGAACTGCGCGTCTGACGTT
>CAZJAW010000065.1:6294-9261 GCA_964544035.1 uncultured Rhodobacterales bacterium | reverse complement strand
CTTGGATGGCTACCGCGTGTTGGCCATCGACCTTGATCCGCAGGCCAGTTTGTCCGCCCTGCATGGGTTTCAGCCGGGATTCGATCTGTTGGATGGTGGCACTTTGTTTGATGCGATCCGCTATGATGATCCGGTGCCGTTGTCGACGATCATCCGGCCCACGCATTTTTCGGGTTTGGATATCGTGCCGGGCAATCTGGACCTGATGGAATTTGAACATGACACCCCCCGCGCGTTGGTGGAACGCGATAGTAATCTCTTTTTTACCAGAGTCGGCGACGCGCTGGCCGAGGTAGAAGGAGACTACGACGTGGTTGTTATGGATTGCCCCCCACAGCTTGGGTATTTGACAATGTCGGCCTTGTCGGCGGCGACGGCCGTGTTGGTCACGGTGCATCCGCAGATGCTGGACGTGATGAGCATGTGCCAGTTTTTGTTGATGGTGTCGAACCTTTTGGGTGTTGTCAGCGAGGCCGGGGGCGATATGTCCTATGATTGGTTGCGATACGTCATCACGCGCTATGAACCGGGGGATGGGCCGCAAAACCAGATGGTCAGTTTCATGCGGTCGATGTTTGGCGATCATGTGCTGAACCATACGGTGCTGAAATCCACGGCGATTTCGGATGCAGGCATCACCAAACAAACCTTGTACGAGGTCGAAAAGGGTCAGTTTGTCCGCGCCACCTATGAACGCGCCATGGAAAGCCTGAACGCGGTGAACGGCGAAATCGAAGCTTTGGTGCAAACCGCATGGGGGCGTGACTGATGGCGCGCAAAGATCTGTTAAAAGGGTTGATGGAGGGCGATGCATCCAAGGATGCCCCGTCGACACCCCCTGCCCCGTCGCGCGTTGATCCGGCCAAGCCGCGTTACAAATCCGGTGCGATTGGTGCCGTTAGCCGGTCGATTGCCGATCTGAAAAGCCGATCCCTGACCGAAGTCGACCCGCGCATGATCGACAATGCCGGTTTGAAAGACCGCTTGGATCAGGACGACGCGGATCAGGCCACATTGGTCGACAGCATTCGCGATTACGGGCAGCAAGTGCCTGTTTTGTTGCGGATCAATCCGAACGATCCGGAACGCTATCAAGTGGTCTATGGCCGCCGTCGTGTTGCGGCCTTGAAATTCCTGGGGCAACCGGTGCGGGCGATGATCCGCGATCTGGACGACAAGGCGGTTATTCTGGCCCAAGGTCAGGAAAACAGCGCCCGCAAGGATCTGACCTTTATCGAAAAGGCGAACTTTGCCCGACAGATGCGCGATGCTGGATATGATCGCAAAATCATTGGCGATGCTTTGGCGATGGACAAGACGCTGATATCGCGATTGCTGTCCGTGGCGGATCAGGTTCCCGTCGACTTGATCGAAGCGATTGGTGCAGCCCCCAGCGTGGGACGGGATCGATGGTTGGCCCTTGCGGGGCGCGTCAAAGGTCGCGACATGGCCGGTTCGGCCAAGGGCGCGACATCGGATGCGCGCTTTAACGCGGTGATGGCGGCTTTGAAAACGCCAAAACCGCCAGCCCGTCCAGCGGTTGTGATCAAATCGGGGGATGGTGAACCCATCGCCAAGGTCACCCGCAAAGCGGACAGCACAGCGATACAATTGAACAAAACAGATCAAGGCTTTGACGACTGGCTTGTCGAGCACTTGGCAGAGATTCACGGCGACTGGCAAAAGTCACGCGGTGGATGACAGGAGAGCAGAAAACAAAATGGAGGCACAAGCCGGCGAAACGTAAATAAAAAAGCCCCCCGGAAATCACATCCCGAGAGGCCTTTGTTCGTATTCTAGCAAGTCCGAATCTAGGCTCCTTAGTTGACAGCTGTCAACCACTGCTGACTCCGGCAGGCGAAAAAGTTTTGCCTTGTGAACAGGAATGGACCAATTGACAACGACGCCCTTTGGGCAGCGGCCGATGACGGCTGCGCTGATGGAACGTGCGATTGCCGGGCAGGGGCCTGCTTCGGTGCCGCATACGGACAAGTGGGCGCTGTTTCGCGAAGTGTGCACCGCGCGGATGGCGTTTGGCGTGACGGATCGCGATCTGACAGTGCTGAACGCCTTGCTGAGCTTTCATCAGGGTGCCAGCCTGTCGGACAATGACCGGTTGGTCGTGTTCCCGTCCAATCGCGCCCTGTGCGAGCGGGCGCATGGCATGGCCGAAAGCACCTTGCGCCGCCATCTGTCGGCGTTGGTGCATGCCGGGCTGATTGCGCGTCACGACAGCCCGAATGGCAAACGCTATGCGGCACGGGACGGGGCAGGGGACATTGTGCGGGCCTTTGGGTTCGATTTGCGCCCGTTGCTGGTGCAGGCCCATGCCATCGCTCAGGCGGCCCAGGCGACGCGCGATGCCGCAGAGCACCTCAAGCGCCTGCGCGAGGCTGTGATGCTGATCAAGCGGGATGCGACCAAACTAACGCTGTACGGCGCTGAGAGCGGCGCTGAGGGCCCGTGGGAGGCGCTTCAGGCGCGATTGATGGACCTTCACCGCCAAATGCGCCGCAAGCTGGACGCAGAGGCCCTTGAGGCCGCGCAGGCCGTGGCTGTGGATATCCTTGCAGATGTCCGGGCTGTGTTATCTGATACAAAAGAAATAAGCGGCAATGACAGCCAAAATGAGCGGCAGTATCAGAATTCAAAAACAGACCTTACTGATTTTGAACTTTGCTTAGAAAAGACAAAAGGCGAGGGGAGTGAAAACTCAGACCCCACACCGCGTCCAGATAGATCAGAACCCAACGTACCGCTTGGGTTGGTGTTGAAAGCCTGTCCTGACATTCTGCCTTACACGACTGAAGATATCCGATCTTGGCATCAGTTGATTGGGCTGGCCGCTTTGGTGCGTGGAATGATGGGCATTAGCCCCGATGCATGGGACGCGGCACAACAGGCCATGGGCGCCGCCGAAGCAGCGGTCACTGTGGTCGCGATGCTGCAACGGATCGACGATATCAA
>CAZJAW010000065.1:0-6194 GCA_964544035.1 uncultured Rhodobacterales bacterium | reverse complement strand
CCGCCGAAGCAGCGGTCACTGTGGTCGCGATGCTGCAACGGATCGACGATATCAAATCGCCGGGCGGGTATCTCAGGGCGCTGACACGCAAGGCCGAAGACAATGCGTTTTCATCCGGGCCGATGGTGATGGCCTTGCTGCATTCTGGGACAAGTTGACAGCTGTCAACAATGGGTAAATCCGGTATTATTACGTAATTACAGTATATTAAGTGAATCCCGTTTACACATGTTGCCCGTTGTCAACGCCGCAGCGCCGCCAATAAAGGCCCCGATCAAAGCGCCCGATTTGGTGTCCAAAAAAGGGGCATCGGGATCAACCGATGCCCCTTGGGCTGTTTCTGAAACGTCGGACAACCTGTCCAACGTTCTTTCAGCGGAACAATTTACGCGGTGTGTTTCTTCCATCGCTTCAACGCACCTACGCCTACGAGGCCGGACAAAAGCAATAATCCACCGGCTGGCAGCGGAACTGGTGAAACAGGGCTTACCTGAGTGGCAGTCCCTTGAATGCCAATCGTAAATCCATTCCAGTTCTCGTTGCTGTCACTGTTCCATGTCAGGCTGTCAAACTGGCTCGCGAACAACAGCGTGCCGTGTGGTTCGCCAGGGGTTGGGTTGTCGATGGAGAATGTACCGTCAAGATTATCAACTTTGGTCACTATACCAGTGCCCCAGAACCCGGCGGCATCAGCTCCAGCCCCGTCAATGTTCGCGCCTGTCTGACTCAGAATTTCGAAATCTTGGTCAAACGTATATCCGTTGCGGTTTAGACTGACGAAAGACAAATAGAGGTTCTCAACAGTTTGAGAAAAAGTCAGCGTTTGCGATCCCTGCCGGTTCAATGCGATCATTTCAGCCGCTGTTGGAATGTTGTCATTCCCAAGGGGGCCGGTGCTTGTGTAAGGCGAGGTCGCTGGATCCGTAGGCGTAAAGTAGTTTACCCCTGATCCCGTTTGAATGAAGGACACACCTTGGGCGTTTGTATAGGTGACATCGATGGTTTCTGTGCCAGACACGATCTGACCCGTGGCTGTAAAGCCGCCCCCGGCTGTCGAGCTAGATTGCCAATCAATCCAGTTGACTGTCAAAGCAAACGCCGGTGCGGTGCTTGTTAGCAACGCGGCTAGTGTTAAAGGAATGGTCGAACGCATTAAAGCTTCTCCGCAAAATAAGTCGAAAAATTGTGATGAGAATTTAATTTACTGCTTGGAACCAAGGAATCAAGCGGTTTGTATGGACGCCAAAACCGTTCAAACTGGCTTTGGTCGAATGGCTGTGGTATTTTTCGAATTGCGATAAAAATGAGCAAATTAGTGATACGGATGAATCCGTGGATAGTTTGAGAAAAACAACATAAAAAGGCGGCAAATCACCGCAAAAGCGGCCATAAGCGGTGCAGCCAATTCAAAAGCCGTCTTCGTCTCCGTGCCCCTTAGTTTTCGCCGGGGCAGGGGAAATCTGCGACGCCCCAGGCCAGAATGTCATTCACGTGGTCTTGCAAACTATAGGGGGCCGGTTCGCGCCCGCCGCCGGGGTTCCAGGCCCAATGCAAAATCTTGTCGTGATCCAGATGGTCGGCAAGCGCCAGTACGTCGCGATCTCCGTTGCGGTCGGGGTCGCGCAGCTGTTCGCATATCTCGATTGAGGATTTGCCAAACCACGCGGCCTCGACCGGGGCCAGTTGCCAGTTTGCAGCAACCCGAGGGGCCGCATGGGGCACGGTGTTGGCGTTGTCCCAATCCTCACGCTTGGTCGTGTGGCAGGTCGAGCACAGGACATATTCCGCGCCGATGCGGCTTTCTCCGGCTTGGATGTTCATGCCGTGCTGACGTGTTGTGCCATAGGATGGCCCCGACCACATGGGGCGGTCGCTTTCACCGGGATGGCAATTGGCGCAGCGCGGATGTGAGGTGACTTCGTAAATCCGATCCCACGCGGCCAACCCGTCTTCGCGGCTGACTGACCCTGCGGCGGGTGGATTGATGTCAACAGTTTCGGCGTGCCCCATATGAGGCATCACCAAACAGGCCAAAGCCGCGATTAAACGGGCCGAGAGAACCGTGTGTTTCATACCTGACCCTCTCAGACGAAGTTGATGTGTTTGTTGAACGGCATTTCGCGAATGCGCTGTCCGGTCGCTGCGAATATCGCGTTGCCCAAGGCGGGGGCCGCCGGGGGCACACCGGGTTCACCGATCCCGCGGATGCTGACGCTGTTGGTCAGCGCTTTGATTTCAAACGCAGGAGCTTGGTACATGCGCAGGCCTTCATACATGTGATAATTGTCCTGCTGCGGCGTATAGTTTTCGTAGGTCAGCTCGCAGTTGATCGCGTGGCTGAGGGCAAAGGTGATCCCGCCAAACACCTGCGCTTCAAGATTGCGCGGCTCAAGCACGGTGCCGACATCCACAACGGCAAAGACCTTGTCGATCTTGATCCCGTCCGGAGTGTTCGTGACCTCGATCACCTGTGCGCAGGGCACACCAAAGGACATACAGAACGCCACACCACGGGCACGGGTGTCGCTGATCTTGGGGCCATCCCAGCCCGAGATTTCGCCGACGGTTTCCAACACTTTGCGCGATGTGTCGTGCATACACAGGCGTATGCGTTCGGCCAATGGGTCAGCACCCGCTGCATGGATCAATTCATCAAGGAACGTGTCGTGCACAAAGCCATTGCCCGACGCCCCAACAGACCGCCATGACGACACCGGCACCATGTCCGGCGCGCGATAGCCCGACACGCGGTAATTGGGGATGTCAAAGGGCTGATCCCACGATCCGGTTGTGATGGTCGCATCAGGGCCGGGCACCGACAGGCCCGCCACTCGGCCAAACCAGCCGGGCACCAATGCGGATTGCCCAACGGATAAATCAAACGTGTCGACCTGCTGGCCTGAAACTTTGCCGCGCGCCTTGGCCACGGCAGCAGGGCGCGGGTAGTCGTGGGTCATGTCTTCTTCGCGGCTCCAGGTCAGTTTGACCGGAGTGCCTTTGACAGTCATGGCGATTTCGACCGCCTGATCCACATGGGTCAGTTCCAGTTTATGCCCAAAGCTGCCGCCCATCGGTTGCACATGGACCAGAACCTGATCCTTGTCCAAACCGGTCATTTTTGCCGCGCGATCACGCATAAAGAGCGGGATTTGCGTGCCGGTCCAGATTTCGCACAGATCATCGGTGACCTGCACAACGGCGTTCATCGGCTCCATCGGGGCATGTGCCAGATAGGGCAGGCGATAGGTGGCCTCGATCAAGTCTCCATCGGCAAGGCCTTCATCAGCAAGGGCTGCGTCGACATCGCCTTCGTCGCGCTTGCGGTGATCCAACGCGTCTTTGTCGCCAATCACCTGTTCCAAGGCGTCGAAAATCTCGGGCGAATTGGCACCGGGGTAGGGGGCAGGACCCCATTCAACCTCAACAGCATCAACAGCCTGAAACGCGCGCCATGTGTTGTCTGCGATCACGGCCACGCCGTGGGCAACGGGCATGACGGTTTGCACGCCTCGCATCGCTTTGGCGGCGGACATGTCGCCGATGGTTGCATCACCACCAATCCCCGGATTGGCCCGCACAGCGGCATGCACCATGCCCTCAATCGCGACATCGATGCCATAGACTTCGCGCCCGGTGCATTTGGCCACCATATCCAAGCGCGTCGTGCTGTCCTTGCCCAGAATCCGCCAGGTGGCGGGATCGCGCAAGGTGACGTCTGTGACCGGGTCGATCTGGGCCGCTGCAGCCGCCAACGCAGTATAGGCCACGCTGTCCCCATTGGGCAAAAGCACCTGCCCGTTTTCGGTTTTCAGATCCGCACGCGCCACCCCGTATTGTTCGGCTGCGGCTTGTTTCAGCGTTTCGCGCGCCACAGCACCCGCCATGCGCAATTTGACAAAAGCATCCGGCACTGTGCTGGACCCGCCTGTCAGCTGAAGCTGCAGGATCTTGGCCGGCACCGACATGAATGCGCGTACATTTTGCGCGATGGCGCGTTCGTCATAGGGCAGGAAGGGCGCGACTTCTTGCAGGATGGTCGAATTGAAATAGGCTGGTCCCGGCAATCCCGGTGACAGCGTCGCGGTGTGCGGGTCTATGTCCAGCTCTTCTGCGATCAGGCAGGCCTGAACCGAATAGGACCCCTGACCCTTGTCCGCACGCGGTGTGATCAGTGTGATGCCGTCTGCGTTGATTTTGACATAAGGGGTGATGGCCGCCTCGCCATCGGGTAAATCTGTCAGCAACGGGTTTGGAATGGGTTTCTTGGCCAGATAGGTGCCAAAGGCGACCCCGCCGACAATGGCGGCTGATCCGATCAAAAATGTACGGCGGGCGATGGTTTTGACGCGGCTCATGACTTACGCTCCGTTCAGTTTGGCCGCAGCCGTTTTGACCGCCGCCCGAATGCGCGGGTAGGTGCCGCAGCGGCACAGATTGGCGGACATGGCCGCATCGATATCCGCGTCTGTCGGGGCTGCGTTGAAATCCAGAAATGACGCCGCCGCCATGATCTGGCCCGACTGGCAATAGCCACATTGCGCCACTTGATGTTCGATCCAGGCCTGTTGCACCGCGTGCAAGCTGTCTGGGGTGCGCAACCCCTCGATGGTGGTCACATCGCCGTCCACGTCGCCAGCGGCCAGCTGACAGGACCGTACGGCCACCCCATCCACATGCACGGTACAGGCGCCGCATTGCGCGATGCCACAGCCGTATTTGGGGCCTGTGATGCCCAATTCATCGCGCAACACCCACAGCAGGGGCATGTCGGCTTCGACGTCGACCTCGTGATCGGTTCCGTTGACCTTGAGTTTCATGCGGCAATTCCCTGACTGAGTGGTTGGCTAAGGGCTATGTGGGGGTATTAAATCAGATGAACCACGGCCCGGATATCGCAATCTGCGCCATTGTTATCCTAAATCGCGCCAATATATCTAAACCACCTTGGCGTCTGCGAAACGCCTGTGCTCTGACTGGTGTGTAATCGAAGGCGTTGGTGATGACCCCGCAAGACAAGTTTTTCGATGTCGTGGACAAGCTTCCGCATGTATGTGCGTTGCTTGATCTGGATGTCACGCAGGTCCTGGTGCGCGCCGGATTGCCAAGCGATTTTCTCACGGCGGGCGGTTCACATGTGGACAGTGTGGGGTTCTATGACCTGTGGGAAGCGATGCGCGCCCTAAGTGTGCAGCCCGATCTCGAGCTAATTTTGGCAAAGAACTATGCCCATGGCCCGTTCGCGCCACCGATTTTCGCGTTTTCCTGCGCCGAAACAGTCGGTTTGGGCCTGGTACGACTGTCCAAGTTCAAAGAGCTTTTGGTGCCGTTTCGTGTGGCCCTGACCTTGGTTGCCGACAAAACCGAAGTGACCTTTGGCGCGGTGCCGCCTGCGCAACGGGTGCCCGCATCAATCGGGTTGTTCGAGATTTTGTACATCGTCGAATGCGCGCGGACCTTTACGGCGACGCATATCGTGCCCGATCTGGTGCGGGTGCCCGATCCCGGGGCCGTGTCGGACGAGGTGCGGGCTTTTCTGGGTTGCCCCATCGCGCAAGCGACTGAAACCACCATGGTCCTGTCGCAACAGGTGACCGAATGCCGCCAGATCACACGCAGCGCGTCCCTGTGGGACAGTTTGGAACCCGCGTTGATCAGCGAATTGAGATCGCGCCAACCATCGGCCGGTCTGAGCGAACGTGTCGCGCGCATCTTAGAAGAATGTTTGCCCGCAGGAGCCACCAGCGCCGAAGACGTCGCATCGCGCCTCTATCTGTCAAAACGCAGCCTGCAACGGCATTTGAAAGACGAAGGAACGTCATTTCAGGCTGTTTTGAACACGACCCGGTCCACGCTGGCTAAGCAATATCTGGAACATTCATCGCTGTCTGTGCCGGAAATTTCGCATCTGTTGGGATACCAAAGCACGTCATCGTTCTTTCGCAATTTCCACAGCTGGGAAGGCATGGCGCCGGGCGCTTTTCGCGGATCGATTAAGGCACGTGCGCTCCCCTAACCGGCGCGTGGCATCGGACCACGCTATGCGCCCGCAAGGACCATTGCGGGCGGGGCGAAACGATCATGGGTTCGTTCAATTCCCGCCACATTTCCCGTATAGATCGTTGTCCGAAGGAGCCTTAACCCATGAAAACAGTCCTATCCGCGTTTCTCTCGGCATCCCTGCTGATCACGACAAG
>CAZJAW010000064.1:0-9316 GCA_964544035.1 uncultured Rhodobacterales bacterium | reverse complement strand
TCGACCACGCAGGCCTATACGGCGGTGGACACGGTGCGCCTGATGGATGTCTACGCCAAAGCCCATCCAAAGGCGTGAAATCACGTAATTGTGCGCACAGAAAACGAGCCATTTTTGCTAAGTTGTGCAAGGATGCTATATAGCATGCGTAAGTATGCAGAAATTCTGAAGTTAATTTAGGGGACCACACATGATCCGCAAACTCGCGATGGCCGCCGTACTGACGGTAGCCGCAGGTGCAGCAAGCGCCCAAGACTGTACCGCAGTAACAGTAGAAGACCAATTTGACCTGACCGAAGAGCAAATCGCTGTGCTGTACGAATGCCTGTCCGACAAAATGGCGGAAGGCTATGCCAAAGAAGGCGACGGTATCGCTAAAAACTATCGTAACTGGGCCCCCACTGCCACACGCGCAGCTGTTGCTGGTGCACACCAGAACCGTCTTCTGAACACCTATGCGAACGATATTGCTGCTGAGCAATATCTGAAGTTCGAAGAAGAAGGCGTTGTGATGCCTGTAGGTTCGATCCTCGCCAAAGAGTCGATCACGATCTCGCTCAAGAAAAAAGCCGCGCGTCCTGGTCCATTGTTCACAATGATCAAAGTGGGCGAAGCAGCCGCACCTGAAGCAGGTGGTTGGTTGTACGGTGGTATTCAGCCAAATGGTAAAGTCATGAAGGTCAAACAGTCCTTCTGCCACGACTGCCACGTTGGTTGGGAAGCGCAAGACAGCCTTGGCTATCCCGTCGAAGAAGTGCGCATCAGCAACTAAGCTGAGCACGTCGACAGAATTCTAGAAGACCGCGCCAACTGGTTTGGCGCGGTCTTTTACGTTTGCAACCTTACCTGCGATGCCGCATGAAACGGGTATGACCAAAAGAAACCTCGCGCTCTACGTTCATTTGTTAACAGCCACAGGCGCAGTGTTTGCCATGTTGGCGATGCTGGCAGCCGTTGATGCCAAGTGGGACATGATGTTTCTGTGGCTTGTCGTGGCGTTTTTTGTCGACGGCATAGACGGGCCTTTGGCGCGTAAGTTTGAGGTGAAAACCCATGCGCCTGAATTTGACGGCGTGCTGCTGGATTTGATTATCGACTATCTTACGTACGTGTTTATTCCGGCTTTTGCGTTGTTCAAGTCTGGTCTGATGGATGGTTGGACAGGGTGGGCGGCGATCATTCTCATCACCTTCGCCTCGGCGCTTTATTTTGCAGATACGCGGATGAAGACCAAAGATAATTCCTTTTCTGGTTTTCCGGGATGCTGGAACATGGTGGTGCTGGTGATCTTTGCGCTTGAGCCGAATTTCTGGGTGTCATTGAGCTTGGTCAGCGTGTTGGCCGTGGGCATGTTTTTGCCGTTGAAATTTGTCCATCCGGTACGAACCGAGCGTTGGCGTGCGGTGACTTTGCCGATGGCGCTGGCGTGGACGTTCTTTGCGGGTTGGGCCGCTTGGGTCGATTTCCATCCAGAAAGCTGGGCGCATTGGGGTTTGGTTGTGACGTCGATTTATCTGATATTTGCAGGTATCGCGCAGCAATTGATCCCGCAGCGCATGACCACTTAGATCAAAAAGCCGCCAGCCCCTTCATGGCGCAACAGGGCGACTTTTGTCTCGACCCCGCCGGCACCCGAAAACCCTGTCAGCCCTTTTGCGCCCATGACGCGGTGGCAAGGGATAATGATAGGGATCGGATTGCCGCCGCAAGCCTGCCCTACGACTTGCGCCGGAATGCCAAGCTGTTTTGCGATGTCCCCATATGTGAGTGTGTCGCCAAACGGTATCGCCGACATAGCGGTGCAAACATTGCGCTGCACCTGTGATCCTTTGACGCGCAATGGCAGATCAAACGTGGTCAAAGCCCCTTCGTCGTAAGCACGCAATTGCGCTACAGCATGGTCCAAAACTTTGGATGTATCCGCGCGCCCTGATACGCCCCAATCAAGGCGCACAAGCGCGCCGTCCTCTTCCGTTAAGGTCAGAGTTCCGAATTGAGTATCTATATCGCGGTGCAACATAGGCCAATCTTGGCGGATGCATGCGTGCAAGTGCAACCCGGAACCTGTGCAACAGAACCTGCGCCCCTGTGCGCTTTGGTCTCTCGCCAGCGCGCATCAAAGGGCGTAAAGCAAAAGCATGACCCGCTATGTCCCTCTTGCAGAAGCCGCCACTTTGCCCAAATGGCGTCGGCCAAAGGCGCTGCTGTTCCTGATGGCTTTCGCCATGCCCATCGGTTTTTCAGTCTGGTTGGCCTTGCTCAATAACTTTGTGGTCGAAGTCGCCAGTTTTGATGGGCGCGATATTGGTCTGTTGCATGCGATCCGCGAAGTTCCCGGTTTTTTGGCCGTCGGCGTGATTGTCGTCATCATATTTATGCGCGAACAAGTGTTGGGCTTGATCTCTTTGATCATGCTTGGCCTTGCGACAGCGGTAACTGCTCAATTCCCTGATTTGGCAGGTATTCTGGTTCTGACTTTTGTCAGCTCGGTCGGGTATCATTATTATGAGACTGTAAACCAATCGCTGCAATTGCAATGGCTCACCAAAGCGGAAGCGCCGCAAAAGCTTGGCTGGCTGATGGCGGCCGCGTCAACCGCCACGTTCGTTGTCTACTTCTTTATTATGGTTCTGTGGGAGCCGCTGAACCTAAACTACAATGTCGTATATATGGTGGGCGGAGGCATCACAGCCGCCATCGCTGTCTTTGCCATGCTGGCCTATCCGCAGTTTGAAGCACCACACCCGCAACTCAAAACCCTCGTGCTGCGCCGCCGCTATTGGCTGTATTACGCGTTGCAGTTTATGTCTGGTGCGCGGCGCCAGATTTTTATGGTGTTTGCAGGCTTTATGATGGTCGAAAAGTTCGGGTTTGAAGTCCACGAATTGACCGCGCTTTATCTTATCAACCTTGTCGTCAACATCATTGTTGCACCGATACTTGGACGTATTGTGGCACGCTTTGGTGAACAAAAGGCGCTGATCTTTGAATACAGCGGTCTTGTGTTGGTATTTCTTGCCTATGGAGGTGTCTATTTCCTTGGCTGGGGGTTGATGGTGGCCGCCGCCCTATACGTCATTGATCACATCTTTTTTGGCTTGGCTTTGGCATTGAAGACCTATTTCCAGAAGATCGCTGACCCCGGTGATATTGCGCCTACGGCTGCTGTTGCGTTTACCATCAATCATATCGCTGCCGTTGCTTTGCCGCTGCCTTTGGGACTGCTTTGGCTTGTCTCGCCCGGAGCCGTGTTCTTTCTGGCAGCAGGTATGGCGGCGACATCGCTGGCACTTGCGTTGCTGATCCCGCGTCATCCTGTGCCAGGTTTTGAAACACGTCTTGCAGCACTTTCGACCACGCCGGCGGAATAGGTGTGGCGCAGGGGCGGTTCCTGACAGGTTCGACCAAGGGCCACGTGGGGCGCATGACGGCAACAGCGGCATTCGGGATCACCCTTGTTTTTCTGGTCAACGCCGCCAACCAGTTGTGTTGCGTCACGACCTTGTTGCCTTTGCCGCTGTGAGCCGGGAAACGGCGCGTTTGACCATACCTTTGGTCGCCTGCTTTGGTGCAAGTTGCGTGATTAATGGGCAGGCGGCAGCAGGTGCTTTGATGGGGGGGGGCTTGCGGCAGTCTGGGGCTGGCGCTATGTCGCCGGACTTGGGACGGACGCAAAGATCACACCCGCGCCGCGCCGCACATGGCCAAATGCCGATAGATACCGGAGACGCTGATGCCCACTTGGACTGCCCTTACAACGCTCATGGGCAAAGCCCCGGCTGAAAAGCTTGGCGAAACTCTTGAAGATTTGCCCGAAGCCCCCACTGGCGTCGGCGTGTTCGAAGTCGAAGACGGATCGGGCCTGTGGGAAGTGGGTGCATATTTCACCGACCCGCCTGATGAAACCGCGTTGTTGCTGTTAAGCACGACGTTTGGTGCGAAACCTTTCACAGTGTCGGAACTGCCAGAAACCGACTGGGTCGCTCACGTGCGCCGGGAACTTGCCCCTGTCGAGGCAGGCCGCTTTTTTGTTTACGGCAGTCACGACGCGGACAAAGTACCGGCAGACAAACACGCGTTGCTGATCGAAGCGGCGATGGCGTTCGGTACAGGACATCATGGTACTACGTTGGGATGCTTGCGCGCGCTGGATCGGCTGGCGGACGAAGGGTTCGTGGGCAAACGTGTGCTTGATGTGGGCTGCGGCACTGCCGTGTTGGCCATGGCTGCGGCGGCGATTTGGCCAAACCCGGTGATCGCAAGTGATATTGATGCCCAAGCTGTCGAAGTGGCAGAGGCAAACCTGACCGCCAACGATATGCGTGCCAAGGTCCAAGTGGTTGAGGCAGCAGGCTTTGATCATGCAGACCTTGCTGGGCCCTTTGATCTAATCTTTGCCAACATTCTAAAAGGGCCATTGATCGCCATCGCTCCAGATCTGAGCACGCGCCTCGAGGTGGGAGGCTACGCGATTCTGTCTGGTATTCTAAACGAACAAGCAGATGGCGTTGCGGAAGTATATGTCAGCTTTGGAAACAATGTGGTCCAAAGGGATATGATTGGTGAATGGACGACGCTCACGCTGCAGAAAATCAATTAATTAACAACACGTTTTGGTCGCAATTTAGGTAATTGCCTTGATTTTGCCACATTTGGCGCGCAAAAAGGTATTACGAATTCGGTGGGGGCCGTAATTCGAAGAGGCTGCCATGATCGAGGCGCAACCGGACTTTAACAAGCGACTAGTTTCGCTGGGCCGTAAGCACGAAGCCATGACGCACGGCTACAAAACGTCGATGCGCAGTGATGGATTGATTGTTGTAAAACCTAAACGCCGTTCGCGCTTGGGCTTTCCATTGAAACTTATCATCTTGATCGCAATCGGCTTCTTTTCGTTCAAAGCCCTCATGCTCGCATCGCTGGGCGACATCACTTACAACGAACGTGTGGCCAAGTTGGACCAGGGGTCCTCGGTCGAACGCGGCGGAGCGTATGTGATGCAGATTGAACCTGTTACACAATTCCTGTCGGGATTTGTTGCACCGTACGTTCGCCAATAAGCGCTATTCTGAAACCTGAAGACCCTCCAAGTCTCAAAGCGTTGTCGTCGTAACCAGTAAGATAAGTGTTTTAGTCGTAACCAGTAAACAAAGTGTTGTAGTTGTAACCAGTAACCGGCAGGTAACTGCCATCGAAAAGCCGCGAGCCCGGGTGGGTCTCGCGGCTTGTTTCGTTTTTGGGGTCCTGACGCATCTGACATGCGCGCAGCAAGAGCGTTCTCTTGCCTACGCTATGTAAGGCGCGTTTTCTTAGCGGTGAGCGACGTTGTCGATGTCGCCACGTACGAGGCCGATATCGTTCAGTTCACGGTCAGTCAGGGCGTTCAGCGATTGGCGCGTGATGCGCGCATCATTCCAGTTGATCACCAGAGCGACCAGATTAGATACAAAACCTTTAATTTTGCCGGCAACTGGGGCGGCGTTGTAAGCGGGGCGGGTGGTGTCGAAAGCAGCCATTGCAGCAGTCCTACTCGTTATGTTTGGTGCCGAACAATTCGGCGGTGTGCTGCGCATTTAGGCTTTGTTAGAATGCGTAACAACCATTCAAAACACATATGCGATATGCAGAAACTGCATGGCCCTGATCGGCGGTAATGCGCCGTAAACATGGGTTCCAATGTGGTCTCGTATCCGCCGTTTCGCTTGCTTAAAGCGTCCGGCCTTTACCTTGAAACTCCATGAAACGCCAATGTCCCGAGAATCCGTAACATGGCAGGGTATTGGTGCTTCAGGTTTAAGGCTGGGCGCTCTAGTGGGGACTGCGCCGATCCGGGTTCTTTGATCCAATCACGGCCTGCGCAAAGAGGTGTCGTAAATCCCACCGCGTTGTTAACGCTTGGCGGATGTTCGCCTTTCGTGCTATTGCGTGCAAAAGCCAAGAAGGCAGTCAGGCAAGGGCAACTCATCATGCGTATTTTAGGAATTGATCCGGGGCTGCGCCACATGGGTTGGGGCATCATCGATGTGGATGGACCGCGCTTGTCTCACGTTGCGAACGGAGTGTGCCATTCTAGCGGTGACGATCTTTCGCTGCGTTTGGTGTCCTTATTTGATCAACTCACATCTATCATTGACACCTATGCTCCGCAGGCGGCGGCAGTGGAGCAGACGTTTGTAAACAAAGATGGCGCAGGCACTTTGAAATTGGGGCAGGCGCGCGGCATCGCGATGCTGGTTCCGGCGCAGGCGGGTCTGCGCATTGGCGAATACGCCCCAAATGCCGTTAAGAAGACAGTTGTGGGTGTGGGTCACGCCGACAAACAGCAAGTCGCCCATATGGTCCGTGTTCAATTGCCGGGGGTCGAACTGGCTGGGCCGGATGCTGCCGATGCATTGGCCATTGCCATCTGCCACGCGCATCACGGCGCGCGGAACTCGATGACCGCGGCTGAGGGCCCTAGCGGATTGGCTGCCGCCATCGCGCGGGCCGAGGCAGGGGTGCGCGCATGATTGGCAAATTAACAGGGCGTATTGATTATCGTGCAACCGATCACGTTCTGATTGACGTGCAAGGCGTAGGATACCTTGTTTATTGTTCTGAACGCACCATGGCGACCTTGCCGGGTGTGGGGCAGGGTGTTGCGTTGTTCACGGATTTGGTGGTGCGTGAGGATCTGATGCAACTGTTTGGCTTTACCACGCTGGCGGAAAAGGAATGGCACCGTTTGTTGACCAGCGTTCAAGGGGTCGGGGCCAAGGCGTCTTTGGCAATCCTTGGCACGTTGGGGCCTGACGGTGTTGGGCGCGCGATTGCGCTTGGGGATTGGAACGCGGTCAAGGCGGCCAAAGGCGTCGGACCTAAGATCGCGCAGCGCGTTGTGCTTGATCTGAAAGACAAGGCGCCGGGCGTCATGGCAATGGGTGGCACAGTCGCGCAAGCAAGCGGGGATGCGCCTGCCACCGCAGACGTTGCCGTGGTTGAACCTGTCGTGCAGGCCGCACCGACAGCCTCTGCACAGTCAGACGCGCTGTCGGCGCTTGGCAATCTGGGTTATGGCCCTTCAGATGCAGCCGCTGCGGTGGCGCAGGCCGCCGGGGAAGCCCCCGAAGCCGACACTCCCGCTCTCATCCGCGCGGCGTTGAAATTGTTAGCCCCAAAAGGCTAGGGACAGTGCGTGACATCACACACCCCACAAAGGACACGGCATGACTGACGCATCCGACCCGACTTTGCGCTCGGCCCCTTTGCCAGAGGATGACGCGACGGCCTTTGACCGTGCTCTGCGCCCGCAGATGTTGGATGATTTTGTCGGCCAAGCCGAAGCGCGTGCGAACTTGCGTGTCTTTATCCAATCCGCAAAGCAGCGTGGCGAGGCGATGGACCACACGCTGTTTCACGGCCCGCCCGGTTTGGGAAAGACCACGCTGGCGCAAATCATGGCGCGCGAGTTGGGCGTGAATTTTCGCATGACATCGGGCCCGGTTTTGGCGCGCGCAGGCGATCTGGCTGCGATCCTCACAAACCTCGAAGCGCGCGACGTGCTGTTCATTGATGAAATTCACCGTCTGAACCCAGCAGTCGAAGAGGTGCTGTATCCCGCACTTGAAGACTTCGAATTGGACCTTGTGATCGGAGAAGGCCCGGCAGCGCGCACCGTACGCATCGAATTACAGCCCTTTACGCTTGTTGGGGCGACCACGCGAATGGGTTTGTTGACTACGCCACTGCGTGACCGCTTTGGTATTCCGACGCGGTTGCAGTTTTACACTGAGGATGAATTGTTCCCATCGTAGAACGCAACGCACGCAAACTCGGTGCCCCGGCGGATGAAGGTGGCGCGCGCGAGATTGCCCGCCGCGCCCGTGGCACCCCGCGTATTGCTGGGCGATTATTGCGCCGCGTGGTGGATTTTGCAGTGGTGGATGGCGACGGGAAAGTGACCAAAGACCTTGCGGATTCCGCATTGACCCGTTTGGGGGTTGATCATCTGGGCCTTGATGGGGCGGATCGGCGCTATCTCAAGCTGATGGCAGATCACTATGGCGGCGGGCCTGTCGGGATCGAGACGTTAAGTGCTGCATTGTCGGAAAGCCGGGATGCATTGGAAGAGGTGATCGAACCTTATTTGCTTCAACAAGGGCTGATCCAGCGCACGCCGCGTGGGCGGATGTTGGCGACGCGGGCGTGGCAGCATCTGGGTCTGGACGCGCCGCGCGTTGCTGGGGATTTGTTCGACGAATAGGAACCTGGACGCGCAAACCATGCCCACGGGTCCATCGCCACCTCACTCTACTACGAAATAATAATATAGTGGTCGCGTGCGGCATCTGTACGCCTTGTCGTTTCGTAAGGCAGACGCCAGTGGTATGGCCACTATGAAAAAGCTGGAGATCCCACATGACCTCTGATGAGATTGAGACGCTATTTACCCGCGAAAGCGGTGCATATGCCTTTGCCCGCTGGGGGCGCCCACTTGCGCCTGTTGTTTTCGGCGTCGAGGATGAACCACTTGCGGTGATCAAAGGCGCAATCGAGGCGTTGTGCCAATTGGCTGGCGTTTCCGTGGTCGAAACGGACCCAGAACTCGGGGCAAACTTTATCTGGTTCTTTTGCAAAGACTGGTCCGAATTGCCCGAAGTCCCCAATCTGGACCGCCTCGTGCCGGATTTGAATCCGTTGGTTGCACGCCTCGTGGCTGCAGACGCCAACCAATATCGCATTTTCCGCTTTGATGAAGCGGGCGCGATCAAAGCTTGTTTTGTATTTCTACGCATGGATCAGCATCTGTCAGATGTTCCGGCCGAGACATTGGCTCTAAGCCAAGCGGTGCAGTCGATGCTGCTGTGGTCTGATCTGGCGTTTCGTGACCGATCCCCGCTTGCTGTGGCAGGCGACACGACTGTGCTGCGCCCAGATATAGCAGACGTGATCCGCGCGGCATACGATCCTGTGATGCCAGTTGCTGCGCAGGATGCGACCCATGCCTTGCGGTTGGCGGCGCGGGTCGGCATGATGACGCAATGAACTGGCCGATTTCCATATTTTTTGTCGTTTCCGCAACCGCCGCTTTGGCGCATAGCGGGGTCACAAATCCCGCAGTCATGGCCCGAATGAACGGGATGAGCGCGATTGCGGAAAACGTCAAAGTACTGGGTACAATGGCCAAGGGGCAAATCGCTTTCGATGCCATCAGCGCACAGGAAGCAGCCACAGCCATCGCCCGCCACTCCGAGGCTTCCGTTGGGCTGTTCGAGGCAAACGAGACCTGTCTCTTATACACATCTCCGAGCCCACGAGACTAAGGCGAATCTCGTAT
>CAZJAW010000063.1:0-9341 GCA_964544035.1 uncultured Rhodobacterales bacterium | reverse complement strand
AAGCATGCGTAATTGGGCTGCCCTCTATTCTGAGGTCGAGCTCCCGATAGGATCACAGGATATCTGTGAACGAGGGAGATAGAAGATGGAATATTTTGCCGGAATAGACGTGTCGCTACGATCCTGTGCGCTTTGCATTGTTGATGACAAAGGAAAGGTGCTGCTTGAGCGAGAGCTACCATGCGAGGTCGGCGACATCGTTGAGTGCCTTGGAACGTTTCCCCATCCGATTGAACGGATCGGTTTTGAAGCGGGCACGATGAGCCAACATCTGTTTTTTGGCTTGAAGGCAGCAGCCCTTGATGTCGTTTGTATGGAGGCGCGCCAGGTCAATGCAGCGCTGTCAGCAATGCGCAACAAAACAGACAAGAATGATGCACGCGGCATTGCTCAAGTTCTGCGCACTGGTTGGTTCAGCCCTGTTCACATGAAGAGCCGCGAAGCGCATGGCGTCCGTGCATTGCTGAGCACCCGCAAAGCGCTCTTGAAGAAAACGATGGATCTAACCAACGAGGTACGTGGGCTGTTGAAGATTTTTGGCATTCGCCTGCCCACGACTGTGAAGCACGGGAGCTTTGACGATGTTGTGCGACCGTTGATCGAAATGGACGACGTTCTGGCCCATGCTTTGGTGCCGCTGTTAGATGCACGCGTGGTCTTGTATCAGCACTTTTTGGAACTGGATCGCCGGGTCAAACGCGCTGCCAGCCAAGATGAGGTGTGCATGCGGATGATGACGGTCCCTGGCGTTGGTCCGATTGCATCACTGACTTTCAAAGCCGCTGTGGACGATCCGACGCGCTTCAAACGGTCACGGACTGTTGGTGCGCATTTTGGTTTGACCCCACGTCGTTATCAGTCTGGGGAACACGATAATCCCGGTCGTATATCGAAAGCGGGAGATCGCGACGTCCGCGCAACATTGTATGCTGCGGCAAATGCACTGCTCATGCGAACGATGGCGGGGTCTCAGATCAAATCATGGGGCATGCGATTAATCCGTACCAAAGGCCGCCGTCGTGCGGTGGTCGCCGTTGCCCGCAAACTCGCCGTCTTGCTCCACCGCATGTGGATGGATGGTACTGAATTCCGTCAGGATCAGGTGGGAGGCATGGCATGATCTGAACAGCCGAAACACAATCCTGACAGGGTCGTCCCTCACTGGACGAGGTTCGTGGATGAAGCCGAAAATGTCTGCTGCGCCAAGCGAAGCGCGTCTCAAAGCAAGGCTCTCCACATCCAATCCGACGTATGCGTGCAGCGGTGCCCTCACGGCATCAACCAGACTGCGAAGAGAAGCGTGACCCAGATGAGTGACCATGACCCGAAGGAAATAAGGAAATCGAGCTTGACCTCGAAACCCAATTAGAGAAGCTGCCATTTCCCGCTTCTGCCAAAGGAATAGGGCTTGTGATACGACCCAACCCTCAATCGGGTTTTATCCCTTGCTTGCGCTATTGCACCAAATGGCGCGCCACCTTGTCGGCATCCCATGTGATGCCAAGGCCGGGGCCGCGCGCTGTGACGCAGCCATCTTGCATTTCGTAAGGCGTCTCCATCAAGCCGCCCGCGACATCCAACCATTCCAGCAAATGCGCGCCGTGTGTTGCCGCCAACGCATGGGCTGAGGCTTCGACAAACAAATGGCTGCTGACAGGCACGGAGGCCGCATGTGCCATCGTGGCTGCGCGAAACCAACCGGAAAACCCGCCAATCTTGATCAGGTCCGGCATAGCCAAATCCGTTGTCCCAGCTTCCAACGCACGTGCAGCATCTGCCGGATGCCACCAGTTTTCGCCTGATTGCACAGGCGTCGAAACCGCCGCGCGCACCTCTGCAAGGCCGGCAAAGTCTTCGGCGGGCACGGGTTCTTCGATCCATGCCAAATCAATGCCTGCGTCTTCAATAGCGCGGATGCGAGCGATGGCCTCGGGCGCTTCAAAGGCCTGATTGTAATCCAACATCAAAGCACGATCCGGCCCCATGATCGCGCGCACGGCTTGCAAGGCGGCTACGTCTTCGGCTTGTGTCGGAAAGCCCAGCTTGACTTTGATCGCTTGAAATCCGCGTGCGAGCGAGGCCTCAATCAGCGCTTCATCCCGGCCCGGCACAAAGACCCCCTGACTGTCATAGCACGGTAACGGGCGGGGTGCGGCGCCAAACAGCTGGCAAACAGGTACATCCGCTGCACGCGCCTGCACATCCCAAAGCGCAAGGTCCAGCCCTGCCAGCGCCATGCCGACAATACCTTGCCGTCCCAATAGGTGAAACTGTGCCCCGGTCGTTTGGGCCACGTCTGCTGGATGTGCAGATTGACCGACAAGCGTGTCGCGCAACCCATGCAGAAACGTCACCAATGGCTTGAGCGTCAATGGCGTGTAACCAAAGATGTAGGCCGTGCCGGACACGCCCTGATCTGTTTGCACGTCCACCAGCACCAGAGGTGCCGCCGGAATCACGGCTTGCGCCGTGCTGATCGGAGTGGCCAAAGGGGCCATAACGGCACGGGCCGAAATGTCAGCAATGCGCATCAGGTGTAAGGATCCAGACTATCGCGCAAACCGTCACCAAGGAAGTTGAACGCCAATACAACGATGATGATCGGTAGCATTGGAATTGCTGTCCATGGATAGATTTCGATGCTTGCCAAGTTCTGCGCATCATTCAGCATCACGCCCCACGACACGGCAGGTGCACGAAGGCCAAGGCCAAGAAAGGACAAGGCCGTTTCCCCGAGGATCATTGCGGGAATTGACAACGTGGCGGATGCAATCAAGTGGGACATAAAGTTCGGAAGCAAGTGGCGGCGGATCACGCGCCCCGGCTTTGCTCCCATCATTTCTGCGGCTCGGACATATTCCTCCTCTCTCAACGAGAGGAACTTACTTCGGACCGCCCGCGCCAGCCCCGGCCAATCCAGTAACCCAAGGATGATGGATATGATAAAAAACACTGACACAGGCCCCCAATTCGACGGCACCGCAGCTGATAGGGCCAGCCAAAGCGGCAACTCCGGGAGGGAGCGCAATATCTCAATCGCGCGGTTCACGACCCAGTCGGTGGCACCGCCGAAATAACCCGCAATCGCGCCAAAGCCGATACCAAGGATGAACGACACAGTGATGCCAATCAGGCCCACTGTCAGCGACAGTTGCGCGCCATAGGAAATACGTGAAAATACGTCGCGCCCTAGCCGGTCAGAGCCGAAGATAAACACCGTTGCACCTTCCGGCGCGCAGAACAGGTGGGTTGTAGCCGGGATGAAACCGAACAAATTATATTGGGTCTTCTCGCAAAAGAACTGCAATGGCATGGGGCGCGTTTTGTCGGTGGTGTAACGCCATCGATAATTCTCCAGGTCGGCAAAGGCCTCGGTGGGATAGACAAAGGGGCCAACGAATTCGCCTTCGTGCCACAGCCGAATGGCTTGAGGCGGGTGATACAGATACTCAGCGCTTCGTTCATTGGGGGTATATGGCGAAAAGAACCCAGCAAAGGGGATCGCCATGTAGGCCAGAAACAAAAATATGCCCGAGATTAGACCCAGCCGGTGTTTTTTGAACTTGCGCCAGACCAGCACAAAATTCGGAGCATCCATATCCGTGCGATCCAACGCAGACAAATCCACATTGGGATCATAGGGTGCATCATCGATAAAGCGGCCGTCAGGAAGGGTGCTCATGTTTTGTTATCCTTCTCTGGCGCCATAGCGGATGCGCGGATCAAGCAGCACTAGCAAAAGGTCCGAAATCATAGTTCCGATCAAGGTCAGCAAGGCCACGAACATCAACACGAAAGCGGCCAAGAACTGATCCTGAGATTTAAGCGCCGTCAATAGTGCCGGCCCAATCGTCTGCAAGCCCAACACCACAGAAACAAGAACCGATCCTGACACCATTGCGGGCAGCAAGTTACCGATGTCTGCGACAAAGGGGTTGAAGGCCATGCGCAGGGGGTACTTCGTCAGTAGCTTGGACGGACCAAGCCCTTTGGCACGTGCGGTTTCGACATATGGTTTGCTAAGCTCATCCAGCATGTTGGCACGCAAGCGTTGCATCATGCCAGCTGCTCCGGATGTCCCGATGACAAAAGTTGGGACGATCAAGTGGACCAAGATCGATTTCACCTTGTCCAGCGACATCGGCTCGCCCTCAAAACTCGGGTCCATCAGGCCGCCGATGGGCAGGCCAAGGTATTTGTGGCCGTAGTAAAACAGCATCAAAGCCAACAGGAAGTTCGGCGTCGCAAGACCCAGATAACCGACAAAAGCAGTGGTGTAATCGACCCATGTGGCGGATCGGGCAGCGGCCAAAACGCCCAAAGGCAAGGCGACGAGATAGACAAACAAAACGGCCGCCAAATTCACCAGAACCGTCAACCAAAGTGCATCGCCAACAATGTCGGCCACTGGTGCGTCAAATTCAAATGACCAGCCAAAGTCACCCTGCAACAGGCCGGAAAAGCCGTTCGGGCCGGGGATCACCCCCACCCAGATCAGGTATTGCTGCCACAAGGGGCGATCCAATGCGTATTCCGTCCGCAAAAATTCAGCCTTGGCCACGCCCTCGGCTTGGCCCGTGGCGCGCAGTTCTGCAATCTGGTTGGACAGATAATCGCCAGGCGGAAGGTTGATAATGACAAAGATCAACACAGACACCACTGCCAGCGTGAGCAGCATTGTCAGGAAACGCCAGGTCGCGTAGCGCACGAACATCATTTGGCGACCTGCGCAATCACCTCGGCCTCATCCGCGAAAAAGAACTCGTCTATCCGATGCACACCGAAATGCGATCCAGGGTCCCAAGCCCACAGGGCAGTTTCGGGCACGTTCCGCAGAAGGTCGGAAACAACAACGGGTTGCGGTGCCTCGGACAGGATACCGATGCCGAACTGTTGATCCGCATGGATCGCTAACATCTCGCGCCAAATGTCCGCACGTTCCGCGTCAATTTCGGCTTCTCGCCAGGCGTTGCTCAAATCCATTAGGCGCTGGGCTTCTGGGATGTCGATGGGTTCGCCGGCCAATCCGTGCGTCTGGTGGTATTGGCCCCATTTGGGCCAAGCAAAGAACACCTGATCAGTGGGGGCAAGATAGTCCGGCGGGGTGAAAGACTGCGGAATGCCATTGTCCCACCCAAACCAAACGGCAGCCATGGTCACACCGGAAAATACTCGGTTACGCAGGATGTCCCGGTCAAGCGGGCGCATGACTAACTTCACGCCAATATCGCGCCAAGTGTCTGTGATGATCGCCAGTGCATTTCCAACTTCTTGACGCTCGCCTGCGGTTTCAATCACGAACTCCATCGGGCGCCCGTCGGGCAGTAACCGGAACCCAGCTTTGTTGCGTTCCATCAGACCCATTTCGTCAAGCAAGTCGTTGGCTTGCTCGGGATCGTAAATTGCCCACTCGGTCAGGTTCTGTGGATCAAAGAACGGGCTTTGCGACAATGCAGTCATGCCGCCTTCTTTGCCAAGACCGAAGTAAAGCGCGCGGTTGATCATGCGCCGATCAATGGACAGAGACAAAGCGCGGCGGAACCGGGCGTCGCGAATGATTTTGTTCCAGATGGGGTCGGCAAAGTTCAAGTTAGGATAGATCGCGATCTGACTGGCTGCACCGTTAGACCACAAAAAAGTGCGATAGGGCGCGCCGTCGACTTCGCCTTTTTTCAGGATCGACACATCGCGAAAATCAAGACCGCGTGCTTGCAAGTCGGATTCACCTGCGTTGGATTTGGCTGCTACAAGGCCGGAACCAACGATGTTCATCTCGACCACGTCGATATAGGGCAAATGCGTGCCGCGTGCATCGACACGATGGAAGTACGGATTGCGCACAAACAGCTGACGCGAACTGCCACCAACGCTAGCGGGCATCCAAGGCTGCAAAGTGGGCAATGACGGGTTATCAAACTGGTACATGTTGTCCAATTTGTTGTGCAATGGCGCCCAGCCCCGGACACGCTTGCTGTCGATCATCTCCTCCATCTCCTCCACTGTGTTGAAATCCACGTGGAACTGCTTGAGATAATGGGACGGGCGGAAAATAAACGGCGGCGACGCTTGTGCCAATTGTTGCAGGAACGTCGGGTTAGGCTTGGGGAAAGACACCACAACTGTGTGTTCGTCCGGGAAGGTCATGTCGCCGATATCATCGCCGATACGCATGACTTGTGGCGGTCCGTTGGGGCTCAATTCCTCATTTAAGGCAACGTGGTTCCACCAATATTCAAAGTCAGCCGAGGTGAACGGAGCACCATCAGACCAGCGATGACCGGGGCGCAAATGCAAAGTAAAGACGCGCCCGTCTTCGACGTCGTAGTCACGCAATACGTCCGCACGCAGCTTGTAGTTCTCGTCATAGCCCACAAGCCGGGCGTACCCGTATACGACCATCTGGCGCACATCTTTTGATCGCGTAACCATGGTGCGCAAGGTCCCGCCTTGCTTGCCAAATTCGCGCCCCTTTGCAGGCAAATCAACGATGTAAGGCACGTCAGGGATGCGGTCAGGCGCGGCGTCCATTTGCCCCTTGGAAACCTCATCGGCCCAAAATTCGCTTTCGGTGACGACGGATTGGGCAAATGAGGGCAAGGCAAACAAAGCCGCGCATAACAGGAGAGTCACGGATTTAAACATGGCAGCGCACCTTATGTCCGGGTTCAACTTGGATAAGATCAGGGACATTATGCCCCTCAAAACGGAATTCTTCAGCCCAATCGCTGGCCGCGCCCGCGCCAAGTGCCACTTGCGCCAGATCAATTGGGCGCTTCAAATCGGGTTCGGGCTGCGCGGCAATCAGCGCCTTGGTGTAGGGATGGCGCGGTGCATGAAACAGCGTGTCAGGCGGGGCCTGTTCAACCACCATACCTTGGCGCATCACGGCCACTTCGTCCGCGATCCGTGCCACGACAGCTAAATCGTGGCTGATAAAAAGATAGCTAAGCCCCATACCGTCGCGGATGCGTTCTAACAGCGTCAGGATTTGTTCTTGTACAGAAACATCCAAAGCCGAAGTCGGCTCATCACAAACCAAAAGTACGGGATCAAGGGTCAAGGCGCGCGCAATTGACAAACGTTGACGTTGCCCACCAGAAAACGCGTGCGGATAGCGTTTTAGCATATCCGGGTTCAAGCCCACCCAACGCAGCATTTCGGCCGCCTTGTCGCGACGCTCGATACGACTGCCGATACAATGGATATCCATCGGTTCGGTCAACGCCTCTTGGACACGCATGCGCGGCGAAAGCGAGGAATAGGGGTCCTGAAACACCATTTGCGCTTGGCGTTGAAAGTCGACTTTCTGGGCGCGGGTCAGATCATTCACGCGCACACCGTCTGATGTCGGGTCAGCGCGAAACAGCACTTGCGATCCTGCATCCGGGACTTCGGCGCCAAGAGCGATGCGTGCGCAAGTCGTCTTGCCCGAGCCACTTTCACCCACAACAGCCAATGTCGTTCCACGTTGCACTTTGAGCGACACGTCACGGCAAGCATGGAGCAACCTCGGTTCGCGCCAGCCGCCCGCCCGCACGGTATAGGTCTTGGACACGTTCTTGAGCTCAAGTATCAGATCATCTTCAACCACCGGGGGTGCGGGTTCGGCCACTGTCGGAATCATCGGTGCGGCCGCAAACAGCTTTTGGGTATAGCCGTGCCCCGGCGAACCCAGCACAGCAGCGGCTGGCCCGCTTTCCATCACGTGACCTTTGTTCATAACAACCACTTGATCGGCCATGTTGGCGACCACGCCCAGATCGTGGGTGACCAAAATCATCGCCATGCCCGTATCGCGCTGCAAATCCTTCATCAAACCCAGAACCTGCGCCTGTGTGGTCACATCCAGCGCTGTGGTGGGTTCGTCGGCGATCAGCAATTCGGGTTTGGCAACCATGGCCATTGCAATCATCGCGCGTTGGCGCATGCCACCTGACATCTCAAAAGGATAGGCGCGAAAGGCGCGTTCAGGATCGGCAAAACCCACACGTTCAAAAGTGGCCAGCACATCGCGCTTGGCCTCAGCTGGGTTCATGTCGCGGTGCAATGTCAACACTTCGCTCACTTGATTGCCTATGCGATGCAAAGGCGACAAGGATCGCATAGGCTCCTGAAAGATCATCGAAATCGCGTCACCGCGGATGGCGCGAATCTCTTTCTGGCTGCGAGTCAGCAAATTGGCGCGCGACGCTCCAGTCCCAAACTCGATTTCCCCACTGCGAATTTGAGCTGTACCCGGCAGAATGCGCAGGATCGACCGACAGCTGAGTGTCTTGCCAGATCCACTTTCGCCCACAAGTGCCAACGTTTCGCCCGCATCCACGGAAAAATTCACCCCCGACACCACTGGCAGCGCGGACCCAAATCCGATCGACAGTTTTTTTACACTGAGCAGGGGAGGCATAAACCGTCCTTTGATGCATTTTTTCGCCAAAGATCAGTCAAGCCGATTTCAACACATAGGTCCATAGAGGACGTGATGCCATAAAAGTTGCTACACATTTATTACAACTTGCCCCATCTAAAGGAAAAGCCAAAGGAAATTTGTTGATGACCCAAAGCCGCCTTGATCTTTTTGTGGACCGAATGGTGTCACAACGTGCCTGTCTGGACCATGCCGCACGCCAAACAGCTGCTTTGTCGGGGCCAGTGTTTGAATTGGGTCTCGGCAATGGGCGCACCTACCACCACATGCGCCATATCATGGCGGACCGAGACATTTATGTCTTTGAACGCGCCATAGCTTCGCATCCCGACAGCACGCCGCCCGACGATATGGTTTTGTTGGGGGATGTATTTGACACGTTGCCGCAAGCACTAAAGCGGTTCGGGGCAACCGCTGTGCTGATTCATGCAGACCTAGGCGGGCACAACGCAAAAAAGAACGACATCTTCGCGCGCAATGTCTCGCCTCTTGTCGCGCCGCTACTGGCGGTGGGTGGACTAATGGTGTCTTCGGATCGGATGTATTTTGACGATCTGGTAGAACAGCCCTTGCCTGAAGGGGCGGTAAAGGGGCGCTGCTTTATCTATCGTCGCGAAAAATAACGGGGCGTCGCTTTCGCACTGCAAGGGCTTGCCCTTTTGACAGCGTGTCTTAGGCTGATGAGGAAACGGTAAGGCAAGATACCTGACCGATCCCAATCATCAGCGGAGACCCCATGAGCGACAAGATTGCCTATTCCCGTCACGGCGACATCGCAGTTCTGAGCGTGCGCAACCCACCCGTCAACGCGCTTAGCCAAGCCGTACGGCAAGGTTTGTGGGACGGTATGGACCGCGCAGAAAGCGATTCTGGTGTGCGAGCGGTTCTGATCGTGGGCGAGGGGCGCGCATTCTTC
>CAZJAW010000062.1:0-9396 GCA_964544035.1 uncultured Rhodobacterales bacterium | reverse complement strand
GCACAGGCCGAAGTGCGCGCGGACCCGGCGGCGCAAAACAAAGGTGGAGGAGCGGCCGCTGCGGCCTTGCACCTGATCGCGCTCGCCCGTAAGTGGGGCCGCTCGGACAAAGGAGTCGGTTTCAAACCCTCCTCTGAATACCAGTTGGCAGGCAAGACAGGATCCAATATCGCATGACCCTTTCGGGCAATCAAAAACGCAAGATGCGCTCAGCGGCGCGGCTTTACGCTGTGCAGGCGTTGTTCCAGATGGAACAGTCATCCCAGACGGTCGACCAGATTAAAGTCGAGTTCATGGACCACCGCTTTGGCGCATCCTATGACGGGGCTGAACTGACGGAAGGTGATCCTGATCATTTTGCGGCCATCATGGACGGGGCCGTGAACTATCAGGCTCCGATTGACCAAA
Organism: uncultured Rhodobacterales bacterium; assembly: GCA_964544035.1. GTDB lineage: Bacteria > Pseudomonadota > Alphaproteobacteria > Rhodobacterales > Rhodobacteraceae > Tateyamaria. Next base: position 8,988 of record CAZJAW010000062.1, on the reverse strand, counting down.
TGACTGACCGCGCTCTTGTGGCCAAGTGGGCGATTGCCCGGATCGACCCGACTATCCGTGCATTGCTGCGCGCAGCAGGCGCTGAGCTTCGCGACCAAGGCACGCCACCGAAGGTCGTGATTACCGAATATGTGGATGTGGCACGTGCGTTTTTTCCGGAAGGGAAAGAGCCAAGTTTTGTGAATGCGGTGCTAGACCATATGGCTCGCGAAGCACGACCCGAGGCGTTTTAACAACGCCGGGCTATGTCCCGCGGTCGGAAGTGCCCCTTAAAAACCATTATTTTTCCAGCACTAGAACCACAAATTTAGTGTGTTTGAAGGGTGTGAATTAAGGCATTTCACCAATCTTGGGGAATTGGGAGGATTGGTGATGACGCGCGCAACATTGTTCGCTTAAATGGAACAATCGGCTCAATCTAGCTCAGTTGTTCTCTCATTTTTTCAATGGTTAACGCCTGTTACGTTTAAGCTTGCTGTGGTCCGCGCAAGCAGGATATCAAAGTCCCGTTTTGTAAAGGTGTAGCCTGATGAAGCGGTTTTTATTGTTCAATATTGGTGCCTTGATAATCTCAGGCCCAAGTGGCGCCGTAGAGATTCAGGACTGCTCAGTCGTCGATTTTGACTCAGCGAACATAGCCGAACCGTTTGAAGAAAACTTGCGCCCCTATGCCAATGGAAATGTGCAGTTGATGGTTGTTGATACCAACGAATCTGTAGTGGGTGCATTCCACCTTTTGGTATTTTCACCTCCCTATGATGAATTCGGAAAAGGAGGCTGCAAAGGCATTTCTTACGGGGCCGGAGTTGGTTTTGACGCCGTGTCGCTGAAAGAAGCGGGCGCCCAATATGACCCAAAGATTGGCCTTTCGCTTGAGCTGCCTGTGGCTGTACGGGCTGTAGGTATGAATGAAGGGCTTTTGTCTTTGACGCTAAATCAAGCGACTGGTCAAATTAAGGCTGAGATAATCTTTGATTGAGAGTGCGGTTCAGTACTTTGCACCGCGCGCACTGTTTTCAGGCAACCAATCCAAACATTATCCGATAGAATTGCGGTAGAACCGGAATATCCATGCGTGGGTTTGAAAACGTGCAAGCTGAGTATGCGTACTTTGCCACGCCAGGCCTGAAGGCTCGTTTTTGCATAAACGGTCATATCTGGAGGTTGCCATCGCCAGGGCTCTTTCAAACAGTTGCAAGTTAATTTCTTAATCTTGGCGGTGTTCGGCGAAGGTCAAATCGGGTAAGCGACTGGGCAACTGAGCCGCAAGAGCGGCGGACGTAAAGTAAAGGCTTCGAACATGCGCGCCATGCAACTTACAACCCTTGGGCATCCTCTTGAGTTGCGCGATGTGGAAATGCCAATGCCTGCTGCGGGCGAGGTTTTGGTGCGTATCCACACCTGTGGTTTGAACTTTGGTGACACGCTGATCGTAAAAGGCACCTATCAGGAAAAACCAGCCTTGCCTGCGACTGTAGGCATGGAGATGTGCGGCACGATTGAGGCTTTGGGCGACGGAGTGACCCATTTGCATGTTGGGCAACGTATCGCCGCCTATTCGGGGTTCGGTGGGCTTGCTGAATATGCGGCTTTACCTGCTGCGATCTGCGTGCCTGTGCCAGAAGACATGCCACATGTGGACGCCGCGGCCTTTCTGATCGCATATGGAACCAGTCATGTGGCGCTGGACTACAAGGCCCATTTGAAACGGGGTGAGCGGTTGTTGGTCTTGGGTGCCTCTGGCGGTGTAGGGTTGACGGCTGTCGAGCTGGGCAAGCTGATGGGTGCCGAAGTGATTGCTGTGGCGCGCGGGGCGGATAAGCTGGCAGTGGCCAAAGCAGCGGGCGCTGATCATTTGCTGGACAGTGAAACCTGCGATTTGCGCACGGATGTAAAGGCGCTGGGCGGGGCTGACGTTGTCTATGACCCCGTCGGGGGGGATCTGTTTGATGCCGCCGTGCGCGCTTGCAATCCTGAGGCCCGGTTGCTGCCATTGGGCTTTGCCAGCGGGAAAGTGCCGCAGATTCCAGCCAATATCTTGTTGGTGAAGAACCTGACGGTGATTGGGTATTACTGGGGCGGCTATACGCGGGTGAACCCAGCGGTCCTGACTGACAGTTTTGCTGTGCTATTTGACTGGTATGTCGCGGGCAAACTGAAGCCCCACGTTTCTCATGTATTGCCACTGGCGCAGGCCAACGACGGGTTGGAGTTGCTGCGCACGCGCAAAGCGACAGGCAAAGTTGTGATCGACATCGACGGCTAAGCCAGTTTCTTCACAGCTAGTGGCGCGCTTTGATCTGGGAATGCGCCAATAAACGCGCCTTTTGCCGTTCGCGCAGAAACACGAACAAGCCTGAACCAAGGATCAACGCAATCCCGACCCAGACTTCTGCCACTGGCAGATCACCAAAAGCAACAAACCCCCAAAGCACTGCCAGCGGCAAGCCAATGTATTCAAATGGTGCCACTGTTGCTGCGTCGGCCAGCCGATAGGCTTGGCTGAGGCAATAGGCGACGATGGCCGAATTCACGCCCAAGCCCACAAACACCCACAGATCGCCATCTGCGGGCCAGACCCATGCGCGCAGTAGGAAAATTAAGGAACTATTGGTCGCCCCGTCTGCAAACCGCCCGTCCCCGGCGAACACGTAAAACAGCAGGGACACCACGATGAACGTCGCTTGAATATAGACAGCCATCGCACTGGCTTTGCTTGTAACGCCCAGTTTGCGCGTCAGCAGCTGGTTCAGTGCATAAGTCAGCGCAGCCAGAACAGGCAAAAGCAGCACGATGCGACTGACCTCTAGGCTGTCGGAACCGGCCCAGGGGCGCTGCATGATGACAACGCCAGCAAAGCCGATCGCGACCGCACTTAAACGCAAGGGGCCGACTTTTTCACCCAATATCGGGATCGACAGCAGCGTGATGAACAAAGGCGCGGCAAAGAACAACGCGGTTACGTCGGCCAATGGCAAGACGGCCAAAGCAACAAAAAAGGTCATATTCGCAATCACGATCATCAACCCGCGCAGCGCATGCAGTCCGGGTCGTTTGGTACGCAGGATTCCAAAGCCGCCCTCGTATTGGACGATCAGCAGGGTCAAAAGGATGCCGATGCCGGAACGTGAGAATACGATCTGATGCAGGGGATAGCCTGCCGACAACTGCTTGATCAGCATATCGTTGATCGAAATGCAAAACACGCCCACCAGCACAAAGACGATGGCGAGTCCGGCAAAATTGTAGCGCGCTTCTGTCATTGCCATCACCTATCACGCTGCGCACATCTGTCACGCAGATTCGAGCGTGGCGCGGCCTTAGTTCCTCAGGTATGACGAATCCAAATCAAGACCAACAGGGAGCGCCCACCTCATGCAAATGTCCGACACCCGCCAGATTGCGGCTCAGCCTGCTGACGTTTATGCCGCTTTGTTGAACCCGGATGTGCTGAAGGCCTGCGTGCCGGGTGCAACTGAAGTGACGGGCAATCCACAGGATGGGTTTGAGGCGTCGGTTACGCAAAAAGTGGGCCCCGTAAAGGCGACATTCAAAGGGCAAGTGGTCCTTTCGGACTTGATCGAAAATGAAAGCCTGACCATCACCGGCGAAGGCAAGGGTGGCGCGGCAGGTTTTGCAAAGGGCGGGGCAGAAGTGCGTATACGCCCTGTCGATGGCGGGACGGAACTGTCTTATGACGTGGAAGCCAAAGTAGGTGGCAAATTGGCTCAGCTGGGCAGCCGCATCATCGATGGCTTCGCAAAAAAGATGGCGGACAAGTTCTTTTCTAACCTGCAAGAGACGTTGGAAGGTCCCGCCGAACCGAATGTTGATGGTGACCAAGGGGACGAAACCAAAAAGGGTTGGTTGGGTCGACTGACTGGCAAGGAATAGGGCGTTTGAAAGCGCGCAGTGTGCCTGTGCCCCAGCAAAGCATTAAAACGAGATCGAGAGACCATGTCCGCAATTCTAAGCATCAAAAACCTCAATAAGTCCTACGACGGGGGCTTTGAGGCGCTTAAGTCCGTCTCGCTAGAGATTGAGCAGGGCGAAATCATCGCACTGCTTGGTCCAAATGGCGCAGGCAAGACGACGCTGATTTCGACCATTTGCGGGATCACGATGCCGACCTCGGGCTCTGTCTCTGTGGATGGGCACGATATCCTTGCGGATTTTCGCGCCGCACGCCGGTTGATCGGCCTTGTGCCGCAAGAAATCGCGCTAGAACCGTTTGAAAAAGTCATCAACACAGTGCGCTTTTCGCGTGGGCTGTTTGGTAAGCCGCCCAAAGACGGAGTGGTCGAAGATATCCTCAAGCGTCTGTCGCTTTGGGATAAGCGCGACGCGCAAATTCGCGCGCTTTCTGGTGGCATGAAGCGGCGTGTGCTGATTGCCAAAGCACTGGCACATGAGCCGCGCGTGCTGTTTCTGGACGAACCAACCGCAGGTGTAGACGTCGAACTGCGCAAAGATATGTGGCAGATTGTCGAACAGTTGCGTGCTGACGGTGTGACCACAATCTTGACGACACACTATATCGAAGAAGCCGAAGCCATAGCCGACCGCATTGGTGTGATCAGCAAAGGGCAAATCCTGCTGGTCGAGGACAAAGATAAATTGATGGCCCGTATGGGAAAGAAGCAGTTGGATGTGCAGCTGACGTCGCAACTGTCAGCCATCCCCGACAGCCTTTCTGACTATGATCTGACCCTGAGCGATGACGGCGGGACGCTGATCTACAGCTACGACACTTCGGGCGAACGCACAGGCATTACCAAACTGCTGACAGATGTGGCGGCGGCAGGGTTGCAATTACGTGACGTGGTGACACGACAATCCAGCCTCGAGGATATTTTTGTGTCGCTTGTCCACCAAGACCCGGAGGAAGCACAATGAACTGGTCTGCGATCCGAGCCATTTATGCCATGGAGATGGCCCGCTTTTTCCGAACGCTGGCGCAGTCTTTCATTTCTCCTGTTTTGTCATCCAGCTTGTATTTTGTGGTGTTTGGTGCCGCTATTGGCAGCCGGATCGATCAAGTCGAGGGCGTCAGCTATGGTGCATTCATTGTGCCGGGGTTGATCATGCTGACGGTAATGACACAGGCGATTTCCAACGCGTCCTTTGGCATCTATTTCCCGAAATTTCTTGGCACGATTTACGAATTGCTATCTGCGCCAATTAATTTCCTTGAGATCGTAATGGGCTATGTCGGGGCTGCGGCCACCAAGTCGATGTTCATTGGGATTATCATCTTGATCACCTCGTTCTTCTTTGTGGATATTCACATCGCGCATCCCTTTGCGATGCTGTTGTTCCTTGTGCTCACCTGTATCAGCTTTTCGTTGTTCGGATTTATTATTGGTATCTGGGCCGGGAATTTTGAGCAGCTGCAATTGGTACCGCTGTTGATCGTAACGCCGCTCGTTTTTCTGGGTGGGTCGTTCTATTCGATCTCGATGCTGCCGTCCGTGTGGCAGACGATTTCGATGTTCAATCCCGTTGTTTATCTGATCTCGGGCTTTCGTTGGTCATTTTTTGGTGTGGCGGATTTCCCCGTTGGAGTGTCCCTATTGGCAATCGCAGTGTTCACAAGCCTCTGCCTTGCTGTGGTTGGTTGGATATTCAAGACGGGCTGGCGGATCAGACAATAAGGTCGCGATTGATAACTCCTTTGTCTGGTGGCCTTGTTTGAGCCACCGCCGCGATCTACATGGACATTCATGAAACGTTGGATACCCTTCATGAAATCCGATCCCGTTGTGGCCGTAATCCGGCTGCAGGGGATGATTGCAACTTCACGTGGTGCGCTGAGTGATCAAACACTTGGCCCTGTGATCGAAAAAGCCTTTGCGCGTGGCAAACCTGCCGCTGTCGCGCTGGAGATCAACTCGCCCGGTGGCAGCCCCGTGCAATCGGCGCTGATTGGTGCACGCATCCGTAGGCTTGCTGACGAAAAGAACATTCCCGTCATTGCATTTGTCGAAGATGTCGCGGCCTCTGGTGGGTATTGGCTGGCTGTGGCTGCGGATGAGATCTATGGCGATCTGAATTCGGTCGTGGGTTCGATTGGCGTGATCTCGGCAGGGTTTGGCGCACATGAGCTGCTGGCCCGCCAAGGGGTCGAACGTCGCGTTTACACAGCTGGGAAAAGCAAATCCATGCTGGACCCGTTCCGCCCTGAAAACCCGGAAGACGTTGAACGGTTGAAAGTACTGCTGAACGACATCCACACCAACTTTATCGATCACGTGAAAGGGCGACGCGGCGATAAGTTGGACAAAGAGAAGGACCTGTTCACAGGCCAAGTCTGGCTTGCCCAAAAGGCGCTTGCGCTTGGGTTGATCGACGGTATCGGGCATATGAAACCGATGCTGAAGGAACGTTTTGGCGACAAAGTGCAAATGCGTCGCTACGGCATACGCAAGCCGTTCTTGTCCCGGTTTGGGGCACAGGTTATGGATGATGCGCTTGGTTCTATCGAAGAACGGGCCGCCTATGCCCAGTTTGGACTTTAATTTATGCTCTCGAAGATCGTTGTTCTGTTTCTGGTCTTCATGGGGGTGCTGGCCATGTTTGGTAAATTGCACTGGATCGGTGGCAAACGCTTGACCAAGATGAAATGTGACTGCGGACGGTATCGCATCGGCAAAGGCCCTTGTGCCTGCGGGCGAGGTAAAAGCTGATGGCGGAAGTGGCACCGTGGCTGCTGAGCGGGCTGGGCCTGCTGATCCTGCTGCTTGCGGGCGACTCTTTGGTCAAAGGGGCAGTTAACCTGTCGCTTCGCATTGGAGTTCCTGCGCTGATTGTCAGTCTGACGATTGTGGCATTTGGGACGTCTGCGCCTGAACTTCTGATCGCGATTGAGGCGGTGTGGGATGACGTTCCGGGTTTGGCGATGGGGAACGTGGTTGGATCGAATACCGCCAATATCCTGCTTGTGTTGGGCATACCGGCGCTGCTTGCGACAATGCACACGTCGGAATGTGACACTCAAAAATCTTACAATTATATGATCGCGGCCTCGCTGTTGTTCATCGCGCTGGCTTTTCGCGGTGTGTTCGACTGGATTTCGGCGCTCATATTGTTGATCGCTTTGGCCTATGTCCTGTTTGATCAAGCGATGGAAGCCACGCGTCATCGTGCCAGCGCTGCAGCGGATGCCGCAGAAACGGTCGCAAGTGAAGCGGACGAGATCGAAGGCGTGGACCCAAGCCTGCCGATTTGGCGCATCGTCGTCTATTTGATCCTTGGGATGATCGGCTTGCCTTTGGGCGCCAGCTTGCTGGTCGAAAACGCCACCATCATCGCCAAGACCTATAACGTCAGTGACACGGTCATCGGCCTGACACTTGTGGCTGTCGGTACGTCTTTGCCCGAGCTTGCCACTACAGTTGTCGCGGCCCTGCGACGTCAAGCAGACGTCGCGCTGGGCAATGTGATCGGGTCAAACATGTTCAATCTTTTGGCCATCATTGGCATTGCCAGCCTTGTCGGCCCGATCCCAGTTGATCCCTCGTTCCTGCGCTTTGACTTGTGGGTGATGTTGGGGGCGTCGATCCTGTTGGTGCCGTTTGTCTATCTGCGTCGCGACATCACACGCATCTGGGGCGTTGCTTTGTCAGTACTTTATGTGACCTATCTGATCGTGGTACTGACCTAATATCAAATCATGTAAAGGAGGGTGCGATGACACGCGCACTGGTGACAGGGGCCGGACACCGTTTGGGTCAGGCGATGGCTGTGTATTTGGCGGGGCGGGGTTATGACGTGGCCGTACACTACGCCAGTTCAGACAAAGGTGCGTTGGACACTGTCGCGCAAATCGAAGCCCTTGGCCAACGTGGCGTAGCCCTGCAGGCTGATCTGTTGGACGAGGATGCGAGCCAAGCACTTTTTGGTCGCGCAGTTGAAGCACTTGGCGGTCCGATTACGTGTCTCGTTAACAACGCCTCGATCTTTGAATACGACACGATAGAAACGGCCACGCGCGATACGTGGGACAAACACATGCACAGCAATTTTCGCGCGCCTTTTGTGCTGACGCAAGCCATGGCGGCACAAGGGTTGGCACCGACCTATGACGACATGAACGAACCGGTGGCGGCGGGATTGATCCTGAATATGTGTGATCAGCGGGTGCGCAAGCTCACGCCCGAATTCATGACCTACACGCTGGCCAAGATGGGGCTATGGGCGTTGACGCAAACGAGTGCGCGGGCGTTGACACCTGCGATACGCGTGAATGCGATTGGTCCAGGGCCGACTTTGCAAGGTGGACGTCAAAGTGCGGAACACTTCGCGGATCAGCGCGCCGCAACTGTGTTGAAGCGGGGGTCGAATCCGGCCGATATCGTAGCCGCTTTGGGCTACTTTCTGGATGCACCAGCGGTCACAGGGCAACTTCTTTGTGTCGATGGAGGGCAGCACCTTGGGTGGGAAACGCCGGATGTTGTCGGTGTAGAATAACGGAGATCGAAATAGTTATGCAGTGCGTTAAGGTTGGTTACAAAAGTGTTACAAAAAGCCCTTTATTTTCAGTAGCTTGACGTGTGTAAAATAAATAACCATTGCAAATCAATGCGTTATATAAGTGCCTAAAAATTAGGCAAACCGGAGAACCGCCCAAAAAACAACAAAAATTTGCAACCCATTGGAACTTGTCTCCAGACTTATCCACAGCTTTAGTGGATGTAAGAGTACTTGATCCTACAACTATATCATTGCAGCAGACCGCAGATCTGACCCGAATCAAATGACCGATAAACCCGAGATAGATGATACGGATGGCGAACCGCTGGGCCCTGTGGGTTACGAGGTTATCCACGGCTACCTGAAAACGCTGGATTCCTCGCCTGGCGTTTACCGAATGTTGGATCGCGAAAGCCGGGTTTTGTACGTGGGCAAGGCGCGCAACCTGCGTGCGCGGGTGTCGAACTACGCGCGCCCTTCGCCTCAGCACTCGGGTCGCATTGCGCGCATGATTTC
>CAZJAW010000061.1:0-9460 GCA_964544035.1 uncultured Rhodobacterales bacterium | reverse complement strand
GTATTACAGGCTTTGTGATGAACACCCGTCGCGCGCCTTTTGATGACTGGCGCGTTCGCGAAGCACTGATCACTGCGTTCAACTTTGAATACATCAATGACACTCTGACGGGCGGCGCGCAGCCACGCATCACGTCGTATTTCTCAAACTCGCCACTGGCAATGGAACCCGGCCCGGCCACTGGTGCTGTGGCTGATCTGCTTGCCCCGTTCAAGGACAAGCTGCTGCCCGGCGTGCTTGAGGGCTATACCCTGCCAGAAAGCGACGGCACTTTGCGCAACCGCGCGGGGTTGCGGCGTGCCTTAAACCTAATGGAAGAGGCCGGCTGGACCACGCAAGACGGCAAATTGCGCAATGCGAATGGCGAGGCGATGACCTTCACCATTCTGCTGAACCAGCAACGCAACGAAGATCGCGCCATTGCGGACCTTTACACGCAGGCGCTGTCCCGATTGGGCATAGACGTCACAAGCGAGATGGTAGACGGCGCGCAATTCACGGCCCGCACCTCGGCCTATGATTTTGACATGACCTATCATCGCCGCGCCATGTCACTGAGCCCCGGCAACGAGCAATATTTCTATTGGGGGTCAGAAGCCGCAGAGACCGAAGGCACCCCCAATCTGATGGGTGCCGCAGACCCAGCCATTGACGCCATGATATCGAAGATGCTGACTGCGCGCACCGCCCAAGAAAGTCTGGCTGCCACGCGCGCACTGGATCGGTTGCTGATTTCAGGGCGCTATGTCGTGCCTTTCTGGCAATTCACCACAGATCGCGTTGCGCATATCAAGGAAATAAAGTTCCCGGATGTTTTCCCAATCTATGGCGACGGGCCGGACTGGATGCCGCAATTCTGGTGGTATGAAGGGTAACCCAGTGCGCCTGAAACTTCTGGCGGAAGGGGCCGGTACGGCGATGTTGCTGATCTCGGTTATCGGATCGGGCATCATGGGTGAGACACTTGCAGACGGCAATGCCGCAATCGCGCTGTTGGCCAACGCGATTGCCACGGGTTGCATGCTTTTTGTGATTATTACCGTGTTGGCCCCCGTCTCTGGGGCACATTTCAACCCGGGCATCACGTTGGCCTTTGCTTTGCGCGGAGAGATCGCGCCGCGCGTAGCCCTTGCCTATGCTGCCGCTCAAATCATCGGTGCCATCATCGGTGTTTGGGCAACGCATGGCATGTTTGATCTGGCAATTCTGCAAAGCTCGACCACCATGCACCGCACAGGTGGAGCGCAGTGGTTCAGCGAAGTGCTGGCCACGTGGGGACTGTTGTTTGTAATCTTTGGCGGCATGAAATCGCGCCCGGACGCGGTGCCAGCGTTGGTCGCCTTTTATATCACAGGGGCATATTGGTTCACGGCATCGACCAGTTTTGCAAATCCCGCAGTCACGGTTGCGCGTGGGTTTTCTGACACGTTTGCAGGCATTTATCCCGGCCACATTACAGGCTTTGTCGTCGCACAGCTGGTCGCTGTCGCGCTGGCCCATGCGTTTTTTGCAAAGGTTTTGCGACAATAGCGGTTGATCCGCCTGCCAGTATCCATATTGTGCGGACCGGGGTGGATGTCGGATACACGCTCAGAGTGAGCGAGTGTCAACGCTGTGCTTTTTTGAGAAAGGCCGGTGGAATACCAAACGGGGATACATATGACTTGGAATGACCTGCTTCAGAATTGGGCTGCCAGCTATCAAAATCTTTGCACAGAATTTCCCAACCTCGAACCCAGCGCAATGCCGTTTCTAAAATCGGATCAAGACAGGTTCGAAAGTTATTTGGCCGCGACCCATGATATGACGCTGAAAGAAGCGCAGGATGCGCTTGATGCATATCTTGGACATCGCGTCGAAGAACGCGCATAGAGCATCGCGTTCGGGAACGCGCATTGATTGATGCGTTAATGGATGCGCTTGGCCAAAGTCAGACCAAAGATGTAACCCACAGGATCAGTGCATCTTCGTCACTGGTGGACACCACGTTATGCCCCATCGTCGCGTCATAATAGGCGCTGTCGCCGCGACGCATTTCAACGGGTTCATAAAATTCAGTATAAAGGCGCACAACCCCTGTCAAAACGTACAGGAACTCTTCGCCGTCATGGCGCACCCAGCCGTCAAATTCATCCATAGAACGGGCGCGCACACGGGCGCGGTACGGCAGCATGTTCTTTTTTGTCAGGGATTCCGCCAACAATTCATGTTCGTAAGTGACGGTCGCTTGCGCATTGCCGCTGCCCGACTTTGTCACCGCCATGCGCCCGTTGATCTGCCCCTTTTCGGGGGGTGTAAACAGTTGTGGCACTGAAATTTCCAAGCCCACAGCCAGTTTTTTCAACGCCTCGTAAGTGGGTGACATCTGACCGTTTTCGATTTTGGACAAGGTCGATCGCGCCAACCCCGCCTGTCCGGCCGCCTGTTCCAGCGTCCAGTCGCGCGCTTTGCGCAACTCGCGCACGCGTGCACCAAGGTCCAATGGTTCTGGCATATCTTCTGAACCGGTGGCACGGGCGATTTCAATGAGAGATTTTGGGTCTTTTCCAGTCATTACAACTCTATATGTCGCAGCTAGCGTGCTTGCAACGTCGGCCTCGGCACCTTAGCGATTTGGCATGACAAGTATAAGCGACCCAGAGCCTGTGCCGCCATGCCCTGCACCATTCAATATGGCGGCTTATGTATTGGCACAGGCTGAAACACTGGCGGACAAAGTTGCAGTCTCGATCGTATCTCCCGAATCGATACAGTCGTTAACGTTTGCTGAATTGCACAAAGCAGTGCGCGGCACGGGAGCGGGATTTTTGCAGGCAGGATGTGTGCCGGGCGACATCATCTTGCTGCGGCTGGGCAATACCGTTGATTTCCCCATCGCCTATTTGGGCGCCTTGGCCGTGGGCTTAGTGCCAGTGCCAACATCGGCGGCGCTGACGGCGAGTGAAGTGGCACGTATCATTGCTGAATTGCGCCCCCGTATCATCCTGCGTGATCCCGATGTTGCATCCGCCGCCGGTGCGCCTGAAATTGGGCTTGCAACATTGCGCGCCCTGCGTGACCGCCCCGCTGCTCCTTGGCACATGGGCGACCCCGAGCGTTTGGGCTATGTTGTCTATACCTCAGGCACTTCGGGCGTGCCGCGCGCAGTCGCCCATGCGCACCGCGCAATCTGGGCGCGCCGCATGATGTATCAGGGGTGGTATGGCATCACTCCGGACGATGTTGTCATGCATGCAGGCGCCTTCAACTGGACCTATACGCTGGGCACTGGCCTGATGGATCCATGGAGCGTCGGTGCAACAGCCCTTATCCCTGCAGCAGGCACGCCACCTGAAGAGCTCGGCGCATTGATGGCCGCGCATCAGGCGACGATTTTTGCTGCTGCACCGGGGGTTTATCGGCAGATGTTAACGCGAAGCCAATTGCCACCTTTACCGCATCTGCGCCATGGGCTCAGTGCCGGAGAAAAACTACAGCCGGCCACACATACCAAATGGATCGCCGCCACGGGTCGCCCAATTTTTGAAGCCTACGGTATGTCTGAATGTTCCACCTTTATCTCGGCCAGCCCCAACGCGCCTTGTCCCCTTGACGCCCTTGGGCGCGCGCAGCCCGGCCGGCGCATTGCTATTCTGGGCAAAGATGGTCCGGTAAAACGTGGCCAGCCTGGCGTCATCTGCGTGCACAAAAGCGATCCTGGGCTGATGTTGGGGTATTTGCACCAACCAGAAGCAACACAAGCCCGCTATATTGATGACTGGTTTGTCACAGGCGATATCGGCCAAATGGATGCAGTTGGGCAGATCACCTATCTGGGCCGCAATGACGACATGATGAACGCGGGTGGGTTTCGCGTGTCTCCGCTTGAGGTCGAAGCGGCTTTGGCTGGCGCACCGGGCGTCCTCTCGATTGGGGTTGCGCAGGTGGAGGTCAAACCCGGCGTCTGGATCATCGCCGCATTCTATACCAGCACACACGCACTGGACGAAACGGCTTTACGTGCTTATGCCGAACCTAAGCTGGCCGGTTACAAACGTCCCCGCGCCTATGTTCGCATTGATCAGATGCCATCCGGTGCCAATGGAAAACTGCTGCGCCGCCGGTTGCATCTGTTCTGGCCCAAAGAATTGAGAAAGCCCTGATATGACCGAAACAATAAAACTCGACATCATGTCTGACCCGATTTGCCCATGGTGTTACATCGGCAAGGCACATCTGGACCGTGCCTTGGCGGCGCACCCGGACCATCCCTTTGTGATTGAATGGCATCCGTTTCAGCTGAACCCGACAATGCCACGCGAAGGCATGGGGCGTCGCGAATACCTAGAAGGTAAGTTTGGCGGCAAAGAAGCAGCTGTGCGCGCCTATGCACCGATTGTGGAGCACGCTGAGAAAACCGGACTCAACATCGATTTTGCCGGTATCAAACGTACGCCTAACACGCTGGATGCGCATCGACTGATCCATTGGGCTGGAATCGAGGGCAAGCAAACAGCGGCCGTGTCATCCTTGTTCAAAGCCTATTTTGTCGAGACCCGCGATATCGGGGACGCAGATGTGCTGGCCGACATCGCAGATGGCATTGAAATGGACGCGGCTTTAGTGCGCCGCCTACTGGCGTCGGATGCCGACCGCGAAGACATCGCAGGGCGTGATACGCACAGCCGTCAGATGGGAATCAATTCCGTTCCGACCTTCATCGTTGGTGGAAAACATGCTGTACCCGGGGCACAACCGCCTGAACTTTGGGCGCAGGTGATCTCTGAACTGCGCGAAGGTGCTGCTTAAGCACCATTTTGCAATCACAAAGCTCGTGAACTTCGAAAATACAACCATTGGTCATTGCATCCTGCGTTATTCTCTCGTTATACGACGCTATTTAGCGTCGTTTTTTAGTGAGGGGTATCTCAGGCGTGACAAGACCCGAAGGGCAAAAAGTTGGAAAAATTGAATTCATCACGCTGATGGCGCTGATGTTTGCGACCATTGCGTTTTCGATCGACGCCATGTTGCCCGCCCTGCCCCAGATTTCGCAAGACATCGCGCATCAAGGCGTCGCGCAGGCCGCGTTAATTATAACCTTCTTTGTCATTGGCATGGGGGCGGGTACCTTTTTTACCGGTCCGCTTTCGGATGCCTATGGGCGCAAGCCTGTGGTTTATGGTGGGCTTGCAGTATACGCGCTTGGAGCGGTGCTCAGCTGGATAGCCCCAACACTTGAATTGATGTTGGCGGCGCGGGTGTTGCAGGGCATTGGGGCTGCTGGTCCACGTATTGTATCGGCTGCGATCATACGTGACCTTTATAGTGGCCGCACAATGGCAAGCATTCTATCGCTTACAATGATGGTTTTTTTGTTTGTGCCAGCCATTGCTCCGTGCGTCGGATCGCTGATCACAGACGCTTTCGGGTGGCGAGCGATTTTCCCTGCATTTTTAATTTTTGGCACAATCGTGTTGGTGTGGTTCGGCACGCGGATTAACGAGACCCTGCCGACCGCGCAGCGTCGCCCTTTGCGTGTGCATTTGATGCGCGACGCCGTGCGCCAGATGTTTGCAAACCGTACAGTCCGCCTGTCGATCTATGTGCAGACGCTCATTTTGATGCTGCTCTTTTGCGTGCTGACGATGGTACAACCGATCTTTGATGTCGCATTTGACCGGGCGGGAAGTTTCCCTTTGTGGTTCGGCGCAATAGCCGTGGCCTCAGGAGTTTCTAGCCTACTGAATGCAGCCGTTGTCGGGCGCTATGGCATGCGACGACTGGTGACATGGGCACTGGCTGCGCAAGTGGTGGTGTCTGCAGTTTTTGTGGTGTGGATGCTCGCTGATATGCCACATCTGTTTGCGTTCTACATCTTTTGGCAGTGGGGTGTGATGTTTCAAGGTGGGCTGACAGTTGCCAATCTGAACGCCATCGCGATGGAGCCTATGGGGCATATCGCAGGCATGGCGGCATCTGTGATCGGCGCGGTGTCTACCGTTCTGGGCGCGGCACTCGCCTCACCGGTGGGATTGCTTTTTGACGGCACACCCATGCCCTTGGTCGCTACCGTGTTGATCATCTGTCTGCTGGCGTCAGTTCTAATGCAAAACATGCGTCGCGCAGAGGCTGCCAGCGCACCGGCTTCTGACGCAACACCCCACCAGTAAACGACGCGATTTTTTTGTCCCATGTCGTTGTCGGCACGGGATGAATGCGGCCTGACCCTAGGTCTTCACCTTCTTCTTTTGCGCAATCACCTTCTCTGCAAGGTCGCGCGCAATCGCAAAGGCACCTTTGATCTTGTCGCTGTCCTTCTTCCAATCGCGTCTGACCACGATTTTGTTGTCCTTTACCTTTGCCAGCCCGCGCTGGTCGTGAATAAAGGCCACCAACCCCTCGGGCGAGGCAAATTTATCATTGTGGAACTGGATCGTCGCCCCTTTGGGTCCGCCGTCCAGTTTGGCAATGCCAGCCCGTTTGCACATCGCCTTGATGCGGACCACCAACATCAGCGTGTTCACTTCGCGCGGCAACGCACCAAAGCGGTCGATCAGTTCGGCTGCAAACCCCTCAAGTTCCACTTTGGTTGTCAGCCCAGACAGGCGCCGGTACAGCCCAAGACGGACGTCCAAATCAGGCACATAGGTCTCTGGAATCAGGACGGGCACACCCAGATTGATCTGCGGAGCCCATTGGCCATCATCTTCGGTCAAACCTTCCATCTGGCCGGATTTGATCTTGGCAATCGCCTCTTCCAGCATGGATTGGTACAACTCAAAACCCACATCGCGCATCTGGCCGGACTGTTCTTCGCCCAGAAGGTTGCCCGCACCACGAATATCCAAGTCTTGCGAGGCCAGTGTGAAACCCGCCCCCAAACTGTCAAGACTGCCCAGCACCCGCAATCGTTTCTCGGCTGTTGCTGTCAACTTGGCGCGCGGTTTGGTCGTCAGATACGCATAGGCGCGCGTCTTGGACCGCCCCACCCGGCCCCGAATTTGATAAAGTTGCGACAGGCCAAACATATCCGCGCGGTGCACCACCATCGTGTTGGCTGTCGGGATATCCAGGCCGCTTTCCACAATCGTCGTCGCCAGCAGCACGTCAAATTTGCCGTCGTAAAACGCGTTCATGCGGTCATCAAGTTCGCCTGCCGCCATTTGCCCGTGCGCAACCACATGTGTCAGTTCAGGCAATTGTTCTTTCAAGAACGCTTCGATTTCAGGCAAGTCCGTAATTCGCGGCACTACATAAAAGGACTGCCCCCCCCGATAATGTTCACGCAACAGCGCCTCGCGGATCGTGACTGCATCAAATTCCGAAACATAGGTGCGGATCGCCAGCCGGTCGACAGGCGGCGTGCCGATGATCGACAGATCGCGCACGCCCGTTAGGCTCAGTTGCAGTGTGCGCGGGATCGGTGTCGCCGTCAGCGTCAGCACGTGTACGTCCGTGCGCATCTGCTTAAGGCGTTCCTTGTGGGTGACGCCAAATTTTTGTTCTTCGTCGATCACCAAAAGCCCAAGGTTTTGGAATTTTGTGTTCTTGGCCAACAAAGCATGCGTGCCAACGATGATATCTGCCGTACCTTTGGCCATCTCATCGCGCGCGGCCGCCGCGTCTTTGGTTGACACAAACCGGCTAAGTTGGCGCACATTGATCGGAAATCCGCGAAACCGTTCGGCAAAGCTTTTGTAGTGCTGACGCGCCAGCAAAGTCGTCGGCGCAATCACTGCCACCTGCACACCCGACATCGCGGCCACAAAGGCTGCGCGCATGGCCACCTCAGTCTTGCCAAAGCCCACGTCGCCGCACACCAACCGGTCCATCGGCGCTCCGCTGGTCAAGTCGTCAATGACAGCCCCGATGGCGCTCAGTTGGTCGTCCGTTTCGTCATAGGGAAAGCGCGCTGAAAATGCATCCCACATGCCCGGAGGCGGCTCTAGCATGGGCGCTTTGCGCAAGGCACGCTCGGCGGCGATGCGGATCAGCTTGTCTGCCATCTCGCGGATACGTTCTTTGAGCTTGGCTTTCTTAGACTGCCACGCGCCGCCGCCCAACCGATCAAGCAGCCCCTCCTCGTGTCCGTATTTGGACAAGAGTTCGATGTTTTCCACTGGCAGAAACAACTTGGAGCTTTCGGCATATTCCAGCAACAAACATTCATGCGCTGCCCCGGCGGCCGTGACCACTTCCATGCCTTTAAAGCGCCCAATGCCGTGGTCCACATGAACCACCAGATCACCGGGAGACAGGGATTGCGTTTCCGTCAGAAAATTCTCGGCCCGGCGTTTGCGTTTGGGCCCACGGATCAAACGGTCGCCCAGCACATCCTGTTCAGAGATCACCGTAAGGTCTGGCGCTTCAAAGCCATGCTCTAACGCCCAGACTACCAAATGCAGCCCACGTTTACCGATGCGCGTGGCATCTGAGATCGGGATGACCTCTGCCAGCCCTTCGTCCTCGATCAGCCCGGTCAGGCGTTCCCGTGCGCCCTCGGAATAGCTGGCCACAACCACCGGGCCAGCTTCGAGCTTGGCTTTAATATGCGCCGCCAACGCACCAAAAAGGCTGATGGTTTCTTGCTGGCGCTCGGGCGAGAAATTGCGCCCAATCCGCCCGCCTGCATCCGTGACGCCAAGGCCCGTGGCCTGCGGCAGAGCACTCAGCTGCAACACGCGCGACGCCCGAACCGCAGCGTCCCAAGCGGCATCGTCCAGATACAACCCTTCGGGTGGTGCGGGTTTATAGACGCTGTCCATCTTTGAGCGATGCGCCATTGCCAATCGCCGCGTCTCATATTGATCTGTTATGCTTTCCCAACGCGCCAGACGTGATGGGGTGACCTGTTCGTCCAGCGAAATCGTCGCCTCGGGCAGATAGTCAAACAGCGTCTCAAGCTGGTCATGGAAAAAGGGCAACCAATGCTCTGCGCCTTGATGTTTGCGCCCGGCACTGACCGCTTCATAAAGCGGGTCATCCGTGCCTGCCGCGCCAAATTCCAAGCGGTAGTTTTGACGGAACCGCGTTACAGCCGCTTCATCCAAGATCACCTCGGACACAGGCGCCAGTTCGACAATTTCCAGCTTTTCCGTGGTGCGCTGCGTTGCTGGATCAAAACGGCGCGCCCCGTCCAGCACGTCTCCGAACAGATCAAGCCGCACAGGGCCAAGATCACCGGGCGGATAGATGTCGATGATGCCGCCGCGCACAGCATAGTCGCCCGGCTCCATCACTGTGGGGCTTTGCACAAAGCCCATGCGCACTAGGAAATGACGCAAGGCTTTTTCATCGACTTGGCCGCCAACACGCGCCTTAAACGCAGCCTCGCGCAAAAGTTCGCGGGCCGGGACACGTTGCGTTGCCGCATTAAGCGTTGTCAGCAGCACAAATTTCTTTGGCATCTCATGCACAAGGGCCGCCAGCGTCGCCATGCGTTGTGCCGAGATATCAGCGTTAGGCGACAAGCTGTCAT
>CAZJAW010000060.1:0-9525 GCA_964544035.1 uncultured Rhodobacterales bacterium | reverse complement strand
ATATCATCGACGGCATCGGTTACGATGGCAAAACACCCAACGCCTATTTGGAGAGCCTGCCGATTGGCTTGAAAGGTGAGCAGAAAGTCGTCGGCAACAAAGTCGAAGGCTAAACGACACGTAAGGCGGGCAGACACGCCCGCCTTACGCTGCGCCGCACAACTCGAAATTCACGATGCACATCCTGTGCACCGAAATACATAAGACTGCCCCCGCCGCATCCCGGAGAAACCTGACATGACAGCCATCGATCCTTCTGAAATCGCCGCACAAGACAGTGCCGATCGAGAAGCCCGCCGCCAGCGACTGTTCACCCGTATCAATTCGGCTGACAAATGGTTTCAGGTTCTCGGCCTCGCGTGGTTGACCCCACTGCTGAAGGCCGCTGCCGGGGACAACCCGCGCGGACAAGGCAAGGAAATTTGGCGGCTGCTTGGTGTGCCGCTTTTGGCCATTGCGCTGTTTCTTGGTGCTTGGTCTGCGCTTGCCCCCAAAGTACAGACGTCCTTGGGTGCGATCCCCGGCCCAATGCAAGTCTGGGAACAAGTTGGTGTTTTGAACGACGACGCGATCCGTGAGCGCGACAAAGAGGCCGCCTTTTATGTTCGCCAAGACGAGCGTAACGCCAAACTGATCGCAGACGGTCAAGCCGACCGGGTCAAAGAACGCATCTACACAGGCAAGCCGACTTATTACGACCAAATCTGGACCTCGATCAAAACAGTGTTCTTTGGCTTTTTGCTTGCGTCCTTGTTTGCCATTCCGTTGGGGATTGCCGCAGGTCTTAGCCCAGTCGTTAGTGCCGCCATCAACCCCCTGATCCAGATTTTTAAACCAGTTTCGCCGCTCGCGTGGTTGCCAATTGTGACCATGGTTGTGTCAGCCACTTATGCAAGCGACGGGTTGATGTCCAAATCGTTCCTGACCTCGGCCATTACAGTCACACTGTGTTCGCTTTGGCCCACGTTGATCAACACCACGCTGGGCGTGGCGAGCATCGACAAAGACTTGGTCAGCGTCTCAAAAGTTCTAAAAATGAACACATGGACAAAGATCACAAAACTGGTGCTGCCGTCTGCGCTGCCGTTGATCTTTACCGGATTGCGTCTCAGCCTTGGTGTCGGCTGGATGGTGTTGATCGCCGCTGAAATGCTGGCGCAGAACCCCGGTCTGGGCAAGTTCGTCTGGGATGAGTTCCAGAATGGTAGCTCACAATCCTTGGCTAAGATCATGGTCGCTGTATTGACCATCGGCATCATCGGCTTCCTGCTTGATCGGCTGATGTATGCGATCCAATCCATGTTTACCTTCACAAACAACCGGTGATCGATATGAGCATTATGTCTTTCAAAAACGTCACCAAATCCTATGGAACAGGGCTGCACCGCGTCGATGTGTTGAACGACATCAGCCTTGAGGTGCAAGAAGGTGAATTCCTTGTTTTGCTGGGATTTTCCGGATCGGGCAAAACAACGCTGATCAATCTTATGGCAGGGCTGGATACGCCGACGCAGGGCGAAGTGAGCTTTCGCGGAGCGCCAATCACCGGCCCCGGCCCTGAACGTGGCGTGATCTTTCAAAGCTATTCGTTGATGCCTTGGTTGACGGTCAACGGGAACGTGCGTCTTGCGGTTGATACAGTGCACGGCGAACTGTCTAAGGAAGAACGTGCCGCCAAGGTCGACTACTACGTGAACATGGTGGGCCTAAGCCACGCCGCTACGCGTCGTCCTGCAGAATTGTCGGGCGGCATGCGTCAGCGGGTGAATGTGGCGCGCGCCTTGGCGATGAACCCCGAGATGTTGCTGTTGGATGAGCCATTGAGCGCTTTGGACGCACTGACGCGCGCCAATCTGGCGGATGAGATTGAACACATTTGGGACGCAGACAAGAAGACCTGTGTGCTGATCACCAACGATGTGGACGAAGCGATCATTCTGGCGGACCGCATCATTGCACTGAACCCGGATGGGACTTTGGGCGAAGAATTCAAAGTCAGCATTCCCCGCCCGCGTGACCGGATGGAGATGAACAACGACGACACGTTCAAACGTCTGCGCGCGGATGTGACCAAATACCTGATGGATGTCGGCATCGAGGCCAAGATTGAAGAAACGCGCGCCTTACCCAATGTCACGCCCATTCACGGCGTACCGACAGCCGTGGCCGATGCGCAATCAGGCATGATCGAAAACCGTTTTCTGGACTTTTCGCAGCTGCACAAAGTCTATCCCACACCAAAGGGTCCCCTGACGGTGGTCGAGGACTTTGATCTGAAGATCAACAAAGGCGAATTTATTTCGCTGATCGGTCACTCGGGTTGTGGCAAATCAACTGTTCTGACCATGGCTGCAGGTCTTAACGAGATCTCCAAAGGGGCGATCAAACTGGATGGGCGTCACGTCGAAGGTGCTGATCCCGAGCGCGCTGTGGTGTTTCAATCGCCAAACCTGTTCCCATGGCTGAGCGCCAAGGAAAACGTGGCCATTGGCGTGGACAAGGTTTACCCAAACGCGACTCAGATCGAACGCCAAGAGGTCGTGGAATACTACCTTGAACGTGTCGGCCTGGCGGATGCGATGGACAAGCAGGCGGACAGCCTATCCAACGGCATGAAGCAACGTGTCGGTATTGCGCGCGCCTTTGCTTTGTCCCCAAAACTACTGCTTTTGGATGAACCATTTGGCATGCTGGACAGCCTTACGAGATGGGAGTTGCAAGAGGTTCTGATGGAAGTCTGGAGCCGCACAAAAGTCACCGCAATTTGCGTCACCCATGACGTAGACGAGGCGATCTTGCTGGCTGATCGTGTGGTGATGATGACCAACGGTCCACAGGCCACCATTGGCAAAATTGTGGACGTTGACCTGCCCCGTCCACGCACACGTAAGGCGCTGCTCGAACATCCCGACTATTACACCTACCGTCAGGACGTTCTTGATTTCCTTGAGGAATACGAACACGGCGCGAAACCCAAGCCCAAACCGGCGCAGATCGCGGCGGAGTGATGCAGTGACCCTTGAAAAGATCAATTTGGGCGTCGCGCTTCAAGGGCCGGGGCGATCAAGCCGGACTGGCGTGGCGTCACGTCAAGTTGCGCGCCCTCGCCACGCACACAATCGGTGGCCTGACACACACAAAGACCCCCGCTCGGGCCTTTGCCAACACTATTATTTCCCAAACCATGATCGAAGAGACGCAGCCAAATCCGGTCTGACCGCTGCTACGTCCTTCGGCGCAGGAGGACGTTGTGACTGAAAAACTGGTGATCATCGGGGCCGGTATGGCCACCGGGCGATTGATTGAGGATCTGACAGAACAGGCACCTGACGCCTATGACATCACCTTATTCAACGCCGAACCACGCGGAAACTACAACCGCATCATGTTGTCCCCCGTTCTGGCGGGCGACAAAACCTATTCCGAGATCGTAACCCATGACGATGCGTTTTACGAAACGCGTGGGATCACGTGCCGTTTTGGCGAGCGGATCGCAAACATTGACCGCGCCGCGCGCACCGTCACAGCCGAAAACGGCGACGTGGTGTCTTATGACAAGCTGGTGTTTGGCACTGGGTCAAATCCATTCATCATCCCCGTGCCCGGTCACGATCTGGAAGGCGTGATTGCCTACCGCGATCTGGAAGACACGGAACGGATGATGTCCCTTGGCGCAGGCAACAAAGTTGTTGTCATCGGTGGTGGTCTTTTGGGATTGGAAGCAGCGGCCGGGATGGCAGCTCGCGGCGTCGACGTCACCGTTGTGCACATTATGGGCCACTTGATGGAACGTCAGTTGGATGAGGCCGCTGGGTATCTGCTGCGCAAAGCCTTGGCCGACAAAGGTATTACCGTTCTTTGTCAGGCCAATTCCAAGGAAATCTTGGGGACCGATGGGCGTGTGCGGGCATTGCTTTTGGATGACGGCACGGAGTTGCCCTGTGATCTGTTGGTCATGGCTGTGGGCATTCGGCCCAATGTCGCATTGGCTGCTGACGCGGGCTTGGCCGTCGGACGCGGGATTCACGTCGATGATCAAATGCTGACTTCAGATAGTGATGTATTGGCTGTTGGCGAATGTGTTGAACATGACGGCGCGATTTTTGGCCTTGTTGCGCCACTTTACGATCAGGCGAAGGTGGCAGCACAGACACTTCTTGGTCAGCAGGCCGCCTTTGTGCAGAAAGAACTAAGCACCAAGTTGAAGGTGACAGGTTGTGATCTTTTCAGTGCCGGAGACTTCGCAGACGGCGAAGGGCGCGAAGACATCGTATTCCGCGACCCTGGTCGCGGTGTGTATCGCCGCCTTGTGATCGAAGACAACGTCGTCATCGGTACGGTGATGTATGGTGACACCACTGACAGCAACTGGTTCTTTGGCCTGATCCGCGACAAGACCGACATTTCGGATATGCGCGAGACGGTCATATTTGGACCCGCCTATCAGGGAGGAACCCCCCTAGACCCTTTAGCGGCTGTTGCAGCCTTACCGCGTGATGCGGAAATCTGTGGCTGCAACGGAATTTGCAAAGGTGAAATCGTGGACGCCATCGAAGGCGGCGCAACTGATTTGGGCGCTGTACGCGATGTAACCAAGGCGTCCGGGTCGTGCGGCACGTGTACTGGGTTGGTCGAACAGGTGCTTGCTGTGACTTTGGGTGACGAATTTGTCATGCCCACTGCACAACCCATTTGCGGGTGCTGTGATCTGACCCATGAAGACGTGCGGCGGATGATCAAGTCTCAGGAACTGAAGTCCATGGCGGCCGTCTGGCAAGAATGTGCATGGAAGACTGTAGATGGTTGCCACATATGTCGCCCAGCGCTGAACTATTACCTTATTGCGGACTGGCCACTAGAATACTTGGATGATCCCCAGTCGCGCTTTATCAACGAACGCAAGCACGCAAATATCCAGAAAGACGGCACTTTTTCTGTTGTACCCCGCATGTGGGGTGGCATCACTACCCCGGACGAATTGCGCGCCATCGCAGATGCGGCTGACAAATACGAAGTACCCACCGTCAAGGTGACTGGCGGTCAACGCATCGATTTGTTGGGGGTCAAAGGCGAGGATTTGCCTGCGATCTGGTCCGATCTGAACGCTGCTGGCATGGTGTCGGGCCATGCCTATTCCAAGGGTTTGCGCACCGTCAAAACATGTGTCGGTACAGATCACTGCCGCTTTGGAACGCAGGATTCGACCGGATTGGGCATCAAACTAGAAAAAGCTCTGTGGGGGTCTTGGACACCGCACAAGCTCAAACTGGGTGTCTCTGGCTGTCCGCGCAATTGTGCAGAAGCCACGTGCAAGGACATTGGCGTAATCTGTGTCGATAGCGGTTTTCAAATCGGCATCGGTGGAGCCGCTGGCATGGATGTGCGCGAAGTTGAACGCTTGATCGATGTTGAGACCGAGGAAGAAACGATGGCCGTCATCAAAGCGATGACCCAGCTTTATCGAGAGAACGCCAAGTACCTTGATCGTATCTACAAATGGATGAACAAAGTTGGGTTGGATTGGATACGGGAGCGTATTGCAGACCCCGCCGAACGTGCCGCATTGGCTGCGCGTTTTGATCTGTCTCAAACAGTTTACCGAAAAGATCCGTGGGCGGAACACGCGGCAGAAAAGGCAGATACCTATCAGCCTGTTGCCAACCTAACTTTGGAGGCCGCAGAATGAGCGACTGGATTGATATTGCCGCTGTTTCTGATGTTCCTCTGCGTGGTGCGCGGGTGATTAAAACACACGCAGGTTGTGTTGCCGTGTTTCGTACAGCATCGGATCAGGTCTTTGTGCTGGACAACGCTTGTCCACATAAAGCGGGGCCTTTAGCCGATGGGATTGTACATGGAACATCTGTCACATGCCCCTTGCACAACTGGGTAATTTCGCTGGAAACCGGACAGGCGCAAGGCAATGATCAAGGGGAGGTCGCGACCTATCCGGCCCGAATTGAAGAAGGTCGCATCCTGCTGGATGCCACCCGCCTGCGCGCGGAAAAAGCAGCGTGAGCACCTGTACCACTTGCCCATACTGCGGCGTAGGGTGCGGCGTACTTGCATCACCTGATGGTATGATCAAGGGTGATCCAGATCACCCTGCAAACTTTGGGCGTCTTTGTTCCAAAGGGTCAGCCTTGGGCGAAACCATAGATTTGGATGGGCGATTGCTTACCCCACGCATTAATGGCACGGACGCGGGCTGGGACAGTGCCATTGGCCTTGTTGCTTCGAAATTTAGTGATGCGATCCGCGATCATGGTCCCGACAGCGTGGCCTTTTATGTTTCGGGCCAGTTGCTGACCGAAGACTACTATGTGGCCAACAAGTTGATGAAGGGTTTCATCGGGTCAGCCAACATCGACACAAACTCACGCCTTTGTATGGCGTCATCTGTGGCGGGTCATAAGCGTGCGTTTGGTAGCGACACCGTGCCGGGCACCTATGAAGATCTTGAGCAGGCTGACCTGATCGTGCTTGTGGGATCAAACCTTGCATGGTGCCATCCGGTACTGCATCAGCGCATCTCTGAAGCCAAGTCAGCGCGCCCCGGCATGCGGGTTGTTAACATTGATCCGCGCCGCACCGCGACCACGCAGCTTGCTGATCTACATCTGCAAATCGCCCCAGACGGAGACACTGCGCTGTTCAATGGATTGCTGGCGCATCTCGCGTCGGAAGGTCATGTGGACACTGATTATGTGACAAATCACGTCAACGGGTTCGACGCGAGTGTAGCCGCGGCGCAGGCGACGGACTCTGTCGAAAGCGGATTAAGTGCTGAGGAACTGCATCAGTTTTACACCCTTTGGGCGGGCACACAAAAGGTTGTCACCATCTATTCTCAGGGCGTAAATCAGTCCTCGTGTGGATCGGACAAGGTGAATGCGATCCTCAATTGTCATCTTGCGACAGGCCGTATTGGCCGCCCCGGTATGGGTCCGTTTTCTGTGACAGGCCAACCCAATGCGATGGGCGGGCGTGAGGTTGGCGGTTTGGCCAATATGCTTGCCAATCATCTCGACATCGAAAACGCAGATCACCGAACTGCCGTCCAAACTTTCTGGGACAGCCCCACGATCTGCACCGCGCCTGGCCTAAAAGCGGTTGATCTGTTTCAGGCCTGCTCAGAAGGCAAAATCAAGGTGCTTTGGGTCATGTCGACGAACCCAGCGGTAAGCATGCCGGACGCAGGCCATGTCGCCGAAGCGATTGCTAACGTCCCCTTTACCATCGTGTCCGACATCATGGCGCGTACTGATACCGGCGATTTGGCCGATGTTCTTTTGCCAGCGACAGGATGGGGCGAAAAGGATGGCACCGTCACCAATTCCGAGCGCCGGATTTCACGCCAGCGCGCCTTTTTACCAGTGCCCGGCGCGGCCCGACCTGACTGGCAGATTATCTGCGATGTGGCGACGGCAATGGGATTTGGAAATGCCTTTTCTTATGACACCCCGGCAGAGGTTTTCCGCGAATATGCAGCATTGAGTGCGGCGCTAAAGCCATTTGGACGTGACTTTGATATCAGTGGGTTAGCCGGGATTTCGGATGCGGAGTATGCTGCGTTTTCCCCGATCCAATGGCCTATTCCAGCGGATCAATCGGCACAAACGCGGTTCTTTGCGGATGGGCAGTTTTATCACGCA
Organism: uncultured Rhodobacterales bacterium; assembly: GCA_964544035.1. GTDB lineage: Bacteria > Pseudomonadota > Alphaproteobacteria > Rhodobacterales > Rhodobacteraceae > Tateyamaria. The sequence goes on along the minus strand of CAZJAW010000060.1, from coordinate 1,870 downwards.
GATGGCAAAGCCCGCATGCTGCCTGTAGCCGCGCCTGACGGCATTGCGACAGACGAATTCCATCTGAACACCGGCCGCATTCGCGATCAATGGCATACGATGTCACGCACGGGAAAGGCTCCTCGGCTTGGGGCGCATTTGGCGGAACCGTTTGTGGAAATACACCCCGATGATGCAAACGCTATCGGGGTCGGTGTCGCGGAACTGGTAGAGCTCGAAACAGGAGGGCGGCGCAGCGTCCTGCGCGCGTTGTCCACAGATCGTGTGGCGCGGGGCGCATTGTTTGCACCGATGCACTGGACGCGACAGCGCATCGCATCCGAGCCGATCAACGCAGTTGTGCACACCGGTACGGATCCGGTTTCCGGCCAACCTGCTTTAAAGGCGGGTCGTGTGATCGCACAAAGGTTTGCAGCAGAGTGGTATGGGTTTGTTGCCTCGGCTGATCCGATTGTGCCCCACGGAGACTACTGTGCCGTCGCGCGCAGTACGAGCGGGTGGCAAGCCGAGATGGCGAGTGCTACGCCGATGACTGACGCGCGCACTGTTCTGGCGCAGCTTGTTTCATTGTCCGGTGATGACATCAGCGAGCTGCACGATCCGGCAACTGGCATGATCCGCGTCGCACACCGGGTGAACGGCGCTCTCCATACGGTAATGTATTGCGCCCCTACTCCCGTTGCGGTGTCACGCGGCCATGTGGTGGCTTTGATTGGCACTCAGGTGCCAATGTTGGATGCCCTGTCAGGCCGCAACCGAGCAACAGCTCAGGATCCCGGAGCCACAGTATGCGCCTGTATGGGTGTTGGATTGAACGACTTGCGTCGCGCTGTTGCAGCCGGAGCCACCAGCATTGATGCGCTGGGTGCGGCCACGGGCGCGGGCACCAACTGTGGGGCGTGCCGACCTGAATTGGCGGCCCTTTTGCCAACACAGGCCAAGGCAATGGCGGCTGAGTAAAATAGTAACGAATGGTGCTTAGATGAAAACTTTTCCAATGTTTTTGACCATGACGGGCCGTACCGTGGTTATTGCGGGCGGAGGAGAGCAAGCAGCGCAAAAGTGTCGTTTGATGCTGAAGACTGAGGCACGGATCGTGGTGCTGGCCGAGGCATTGGACGTTGAGTTGCAAAGTCTAGCACAGACAGGCCGTATTGATTGGCAACAGGGCTCAATCGGCCCCGACAGCTTTGCTGAGGCGGCATTGGTTTTTGTAGCGACCGGCTGTCCGGGGCTGGATTCCTGTCTGCACACGCTTGCTAAAGCGGCAGGTGTTGTGGTCAACGTGGTGGACCGGCCAGATTTATGTGATGCGATAACACCTTCGATTATCGACCGGGATCCAGTTGTTGTGGCCATTGGCACCGAAGGTACGGCGCCTGTTTTAGCCCGTCAGATCAAAACCCGCCTAGAAGAGATGCTGGAACCCCGCCTTGGCGATCTGGCGGCACTTGCCGGACGTTTACGTGGCTTTGCGGCACGCCGCCTGGGGCCACGGCAGCGGCGCGATCTGTGGACTTGGGTGTTCAATGGGACCGTGCGCGCGCAACACGGCACTGAAGGGGATGAACCTGTGGCAGCGGCGATAAAAGCTGTTATCGCCTCGGGTCAGGTACCGCAAAAGGGGCCAGCGCCGGTGGCCTTGGTCGGGGCCGGGCCGGGCAGCAGCGATCTTATTACCTTGCGCGGCGTCCAGCGCCTGCAAGAAGCGGATGTCATTTTCTATGATCGGTTGGTCGACCCGGGCGTGCTGGAACTGGCGCGCCGTGATGCGGAACGTGTCTATGTCGGCAAGGAGCCCGGCTGTCACGCGTGGCCGCAGGACCGGATCAACAGTTTGATAGTGTCGGCGGCGTTACGTGGCCAGCGG